>NZ_KV821962.1:0-336 GCF_001815785.1 Corynebacterium sp. HMSC056F09 | reverse complement strand
AAATATCGGCCTCCGAGAAATCCACGATGACCTTCTCCACCGGCAGGGTGTAGTCGAACCTGACTTGGCTCAAATTAGTGCCGAAGGGTTGGGGTGGTGATGGCGTTGACGAGGGTTTGGATTTCCGGGGGCAGTGGTACGGCGGCGTGGATGGTTTCGCCACCAATGTTGAGTTGAAAGCTGCGGTATTTCTTGAGTGTTCTCACCAGGCGTTTGATGGATTGACCACTTCGGGTCTCCATTAGGTGGGCTACTGCTAGTGCGGCGATGACAATGTTGAGATGTGCGGTGATGGAGTCTTGTTTTCTGGCGTAGATTGGGCGTGCTTTCAGGTCT
>NZ_KV821961.1:0-277 GCF_001815785.1 Corynebacterium sp. HMSC056F09 | reverse complement strand
GGACTACCGCATCAGCAAGCGCCCTGCCAGCGTTGAAGACCGCGCTATTCCAGGGCATTGGGAAGGCGATCTCATCATCGGCCAAGGAGGCACAACGGCCCTTGTGACCTGCGTGGAGCGCAGTACGCGCTACACCATGATCCGCAAACTTGATGTGCATGATTCCGCCACGACTGTCGATAAGTTAATCGAGATGTTTACCGGCAAAATACGCAACATCACCAAAACACTGACCTGGGACCAAGGCGTGGAACTAGCCCAAGTAGACAGGCTGAGC
>NZ_KV821960.1:0-427 GCF_001815785.1 Corynebacterium sp. HMSC056F09 | reverse complement strand
CAAGCAGGCAGAGGAAGAGCGCGAGCACGCGCAGAAGTTCGCCGAGCACCTGCTGGACCGTGGCTACCGCGTCGAGCTGGAGGATATCCAGGTCGGCTCCGTCAAGGCCGCCACCCCGCTCGATGCCTTTGAGGCCTCCCTCGCGCATGAGCAGAAGGTTTCGGAGCAGATTCGGGAGATCGCCCGTACTGCGGATGCCGCTGGGGACCTCGATTCCCGTGGCCTCATCAACTGGTTCCTCGAGGAGCAGGTTGAGGAGGAGTCCACCGTGTCCGAGATCATTGACCAGCTCAAGCTGGTGGGCAATGACGGCTCGGGCCTCCTGCGCGTCGATGGTTCGCTGGCGCAACGGTAACGAAGCCATATAGTTTGCGCGAATTCTCCCACAGCCCTCTGCGGTTGGTGGGAGAATTTCTTTTATGACTAC
>NZ_KV821959.1:0-208 GCF_001815785.1 Corynebacterium sp. HMSC056F09 | reverse complement strand
ATCCGCTGGCCCCTGAGCGACAGTTTCGTGGTTAGTAGCAATGCGTTCAGCTGCATCTGCACCGATTCTCATCGTCATCAGGGCATTCCACGAGCAGTGCCGAAAAGCATCGCCCTTTCCATTGTGGAGTGATGTGGCGCCAGGAAACCGGTTCTGCACTTCCATACTCGCGGTTGTGGCTGCCTGATTGGCGATGCCGCATGATACT
>NZ_KV821958.1:0-209 GCF_001815785.1 Corynebacterium sp. HMSC056F09 | reverse complement strand
TTTCTCTGGATAATCCGGGTAGTGCTTGGACTCTAACCGGCTTGAACAAGTAGTCGTATGGGCTCGCTGCTTGATGTGCATGATTCCGCCACGACTGTCGATAAGTTAATCGAGATGTTTACCGGAAAAATACGCAACAACACCAAAACACTGACCTGGGAACACTGACCTGGGACCAAGGTGTGGAACTAGCCCAAGTAGACAGGCTG
>NZ_KV821957.1:0-211 GCF_001815785.1 Corynebacterium sp. HMSC056F09 | reverse complement strand
TGGTCTTCAATCTGGCGGTAAGAACGCTTCCTAATCAGCAGCGTCATCACCGCACGGTAATCCGGCATAAGCGGACTCCTTCCAGTACACGCCGCACCCGAGTGGTGCGGCTACCGGAAGTATCATCCCGAGCGCCCTGAGCTGCTACCAGATACTCACTGAAGCGCTACCAGATAGTCACGACACTGCTACCAAATAGCCGGTCGCAACA
>NZ_KV821956.1:1505-23517 GCF_001815785.1 Corynebacterium sp. HMSC056F09 | reverse complement strand
CGTGTCCAAAAACTCCATAGACATCACAGTTCTAGTCAAGCAAGTCAATGCCGAAGTAACCATCAAGAACTATCTCTCTAATCCCCAGCGAGGATACCGTGCGGTGCATGTATGGATTACCAGCAAACCTACCGGTCGCGTGGAGATTCAATTGCGTACCCAGCCCCAAGCCGAATGGGCGAATACATTTGAAAAACTGGCAGACCTTACCGGCCGACGAATTCGCTACGAAGATGACTACCGCCCAGCGAATCCGGAACTTGCAATCTATTTGGGCAAACTTGCTCGAAGTCTCCGACAAGTTCTACGGCATAGAGACAGATCTGGAGGAGGGATACGAATCAGCACAAAGTGGTTTGCAGACCATCGCCGCGACATCACGAGCCATCCCAGTAGACCCACGAGTACACAGAGAACGAGCCAAGTTCTATATGCACATGGCGAGCTATGAGTTAGAATTGGCAGACACTGCCGAGAACAACAATGAGACCCTCAAAGCGCTGAGAAAACTACAAGACGCCCTTCCTGGCCTGCCAATCGAAAGCGAACAGATTAATGACTGATTTCATAATCACTTACAAGCGTCGCTCAGGCGAGTCTTTCATCAAACAATTCTCGGACTCGACGCAAGCGCTTAAGGAACGCCTCCGCCGCGAAGCAGCGATCGACGATCCTGATATTGAGATCGCCCATATTTCAGCACCTTCCCTGGAATCCTTGAAAAAGTCGCATTCCCGGTATTTCATGGGCCGCGTAGAGATAGAAGACGACCAGGTGAACGCAGCTTAAAGCTTCACTCATGGCCCGCCGCCATGGGCGTGATTATTTCGACCTGCACTCTGCAGGTCGAATGCCAGACAGCGGGCTTCGAATATTTGAGCCAGTCTTCGCTGCGCATGTCCGGCACACCTGTCAGAATCAAGACATGTCTGTTGAAGCACGCGCCCTATCGCTGCGGCGTTTGATGCGCGATTCCGCCGCGATCCGGCTCCTGGCCGCGGATAACGCTCCCGTGATTCTGGCGTTGATCGCGGAGTACTTCCCGCGCGGCACCAGGGCACGCCCAGCGGCGGAGGTGTATGAGCTCATGGTCACCGATTTCGAGGTGTTGGCCAGTGAGTTTTCCATGCCTCGCACGCCGCAGAATTACTGCAATGACTGGGTCAAGGCCGGGTGGCTCATCAGAAAATCCGGAAAGAGCTCCCACGGTGAAACGCTCGAACCCAGCGAGGAGGCCCTGTCCGCGCTCGAAGCCATTGAGCGCTGGGAGGCACCGGTGACCACGGTGACGGCGTCACGCGTGGAATCGATTAGCTCCGCGCTGCAAAGGCTAGCGCGGGATACGAACGAGGACATTGCTAGCCGCGTAGCCAGCTTGGAGGAAGAACGCGACCGCATCGACCGTGAAATTGAGAAAGCCCGCCGCGGGCAGTTCGAAAGGCTCACCGCCGCGGAGGCAGAAGAACGCGTCCAAGACGTGTTGAACATGGCCATGGCCGTGCCGAGCGATTTCGCCCGGGTGCGCCACGAGCTTGAAGCCCTCAACCACCAGCTGCGCCGCCAGCTTTTGGATCCAGAGGGCTATCGCGGCGAGGTGCTGGAGGAGATCTTCAACGGCGTCGACCACATCGCGGAGTCGGACGCAGGGCGCAGTTTCCGCGGCTTCTATTCCCTCCTGATGGATAGGGAGCGCAGCGCCTGGTTGGACCAGTGGATCACGGAGGTCCTCGATAGCGAGGCCGGGCAGGCGCTGGCCGCGGACAGGCGGCAGCAGCTGCGCAGGCTTTTTCGCGATATGGAGGAAACGAGCTTCGAGGTCAACCAGACCATGACGGGGCTGGCACGCAGCCTGCGCAACTATGTCTCCTCCGAGCAGTTCGCGGAAGACCGGCGCATGATTGAGCTACTGCGGGAGGCCCGCGGCATGGCTATCGATGCCGCGCAACACTCCGAGCTCAAAGCCTTTCACCGGATGGAGACACCGCTACAGCGCATCGGTATGTCGATTCACTCCGTCTCCCGTATCCGCCTAGCCAACCCGGGACGGGAAATCGTGGAAGAAACCCCAGAGGCATACCAGCCGGAGGCAGAAGACCCGCAAGCCTTATATGAGCTGGTGCGCGAATCGGAGATTGACTTCGAGGAATTGCACGAGGCGATACGCGGGGCCGTCGCCCAGTCCGGCCCCTGCACGATCGGCCAGGTGCTGCAAGCCCATCCACCAACCCAGGGCCTTGCCAGCGTGGTGGGCTTGGTGCACATCGCCGACCAGCACCCGGTGCCCGTGCTACGTCCATCGCGTGAGAAAGTCACATGGACCGAGGAGGACGGCACCGTGCGCTGCGCCCATATCCCTGCCAAGTATTTCGATCACACCACCGTTAAGGAGCTACAGTGACCGCCGCACACACTCCCCGCGTCGATTCCGCACACGAGCCACCGCTGTGGGAGCACGATAAAGGCTCGCTGACCTACCACTCGCGGCGCGCGTTAGTGCAGCTCCTGCAGGGCCCGCTCATTCGCGCGCAGAAGGAACCGGTGCTGTGGGCCGCCATCATCTCGGATGAGGAGAACCTCCGCGCCCGGCTGCATGAGGTGTTTCTGGAACTCGTCGTGGACGAGACCGAGGGCTTCGCGTTTACCCGGATGGTGGAGGAAGAAACCTTGAGCATCCCGCAGGTGCTGCGCACGGACAAGCTCAAGCACATCGACACCGCGATCCTGCTGAACCTGCGCCAAGAGCTGGGGCTTGCGCTGCCCGGCGAGCGGGTCATCGTGGACGTCGAGGATCTCCGGGAGGGAATCGGTTACGTCCGCGCAGTGGACAACCGTGATGAAGCCGGTTTCAACCGCCGCTTCAACGCCGCCATCAACCGCATTCACAACGACTACTCCCTGCTGAGTGCTACCGAGACCGAAGGGCGCTTCGAGGTCTCACCGGTGCTCCGCCAGCTTTTCGACGCCTCCACCGTCACCGCCATCCGCGATGAATACGCCCGCCTGGCACAAGCCGATGAAGAGCAGGTAGACGAGGAAAAGGAGAAGGCTTCCGATGACTAGCCACACCAGCCTGTACCCCGGCCAATTCCGCATCAGCCGCATTCAGCTGATCAACTGGGGCACCTTCCACGGCTACTTCTCCATCCCGGTGGCGCGCAAAGGTTTCCTCATCACCGGCGGTTCGGGCTCCGGCAAGTCCACGCTGCTGGACGCGATGTCGGCGGTCTTGGTTCCACAGAGCCACCTGAAGTTCAACGCGGCGTCGCAGCAGGACCTAGGCCGGCACAACGGGCGCAGCCTGGTCTCCTATGTACGCGGTGCCTGGCGGCAGCAAGAAAACGCGCAGACCGGTGAGATCGCCCCCGAATACCTGCGGGAGGGCGCTACCAACTCGGTGGTTGCCCTGACCTATGACAATGGCGCGGGCAAGCAGCACACGCTCATAGCTATCTTCCGCCTCAACGGCGGTGAGAACTCAGTCGGCCAGATCAAGAAGTTGTATGGGCTGGTGCCGGGTGATGAGGACGTCGATAAGCTCAGCCCTTTGCTCACCCGCAGCCTGGACACCCGCAAGATCAAGGCCCTGTACAAGGGACCCGGCGTGTCCTTTACGCCGACATATGCCACGTTTGCGGATCGTTTCCGCAAACGCCTTGGCATCAAGAACGTGGAGGGCCAGCTGCTTCTTCACCGCACGCAGTCCGCGAAGTCGCTCTCCAGCCTGGATCAGCTCTTCCGGGACTACATGCTGGACAAGCCCTCGACCTTCTCCAGAGCGGAGGAGGCCGTGGAGCAATTTGAGGATCTGCGCCAGGCGTACCTGCGGGTCGAAGACGTCAAGGCCCAGATTGATACGCTCGCTCCCCTACCCCAGCTGCATGCCCAGCGCGCAACCGCGGAGGCAGATAAGCACAAAGCCGAGGCCATGAACGAGGCGCTGCCAGCCGTGCGCTCCCGCCTGGTGGCAGAAGAGCTGGACTCTCACATCCGTGCGCTGAGCGCCCAGCAGGTAGAAGCTCAATCCGAAGTGGAATCCCTCGAGGCTGACGTCGCCCACCTTGATGATGCAGAGCGCCGCGCCGCGATGGCCGTTTCCCAGCTCAGCGCCGGCGAGCTCGATGCCCTGCGCGCCAAAATGGAGACCGCCGACATAGAGATTGAACACCGCTCCAAAGAATTCCAGCGCCTTGCGGCTGCCGTGGGCGAGTGGACCGAACACTATGAGCTCAGCCCGCAAGGATTCGCAGAGCTGCAGGCCAACGCCCAGCTGCGCCTCTCCGACTTCGAAACCGACTCCGCCAATCTGACGAACCAGCAGCAGGAAGCCGGCGTGGCCGCCCGCGATGCGGCCACCGCCTGCGCCCGGCTCGATAGCGAGCTGCGCTCTTTTAGCTCGCGGCGCACCAACATCGACAAGGCCCTGGTGGAGCTGCGCTCCCAACTTGCCCGCGATACCGGCTACGCCGAATCCGAGCTTCCCTTCGCCGGCGAGCTCATCGACATCAGCCCGCAGCAGGCGGACTGGGAGCCGGTCATCCAAAAGCTCCTGCACGGTTTCGCCGCCACCCTCCTCGTGCCGGAGGAAGCCCGGAAAGCCATTAACCAGTGGGTCAACTCCCGCAACGTGGGTACCCGTCTGGAATACCGCACCATCCCGGAGTTCACGTCGGCGCCAGCCTCCGCGCGCAGTCCGCGGCAGCTCATCCACAAGCTGGAGTTCCAGGATCACCCCATGACGGCGTGGGTACGCCAACACATTTCCCACCGCTTCAACTATGAATGTGTGGAGTCGGTAGCGGAACTAGACAAGGTCACCACAACTCCCGCCGTTACCCGCGATGGCCTGGAAAGCCGCCCCAAGGACAAGGACGGCTCCACGCGTTTCATCAAGGATGACCGCAGGCGCTTTTCCGGCACAGCGTGGTACCGGGTGGGTTCCACCAACACCGCCAAGATTGAGCTACTGCGCTCCCAGTTGGCGCAGGCCAAAGCCACCGCTAGCGCCGCAGCCAGGCAGGTCCACGACCTTAACCGGAAAATGGACATCCTGCGCTCCCAGCGCGATAAGGCCCAGCAGGTGCTGGACACGAAATTCCAGGACATTGACACTGCTTCCGCGAAGGCGCGCAAGCAAGACCTTCAAGAACAATACGATGCCCTGGCATCCTCCCCGGAGGCCCGGGCCTTGGCCGCCGCCCATCAGCACGCCAAGGAAAAACTGGATGCGGCCCGCGCCCGGCTCAACCAGGCGCAGAAGCACCTCGGCGACGTCGAAGGCGAGCTGAAGCGCTCCACAGAGCGTCGCCGCGTCATCGGCACCTTGCCGGAGATCGCGAATAAGGACATCGCGAAAGCCGTCGAGGAGGCCTTGCACAAGGGAAAGCGCACGCTCACCATCGATAACATCGATACCCGGCGCGATGAAGTCCAGGCCGACCTGCAGGACGCGGCCCGCGCAGCCACGCGCCGCATCGAGGACGCCAACGGCAAGATCGTCTCCGTCCTCCACGCCTACCTGTCCCAGTGGCCGGCAGAAGCCGCCGACCTGGAACCGCAGGCCAGCTTCGCCGGCGAAGGCATTGAGAAGCTGAAGTACCTACGAGCTGACCGCCTGGCGGATTTCCGTGCCCGCTTTCTGGAGCTGCTCAACGGCCAGACCGTCCAGAACCTCTCCCACCTGGCTTCCTCCCTGCGCCATGCCCGCAGCGATATTGAAACGCGCATGGAGTTCATCAACAAGTCCCTGGAGCGCTCGCCCTTCAACGGTGAGCGCACCCTGCGCATTGATGTCAAGGATGCCCGCGGCCAGGTGGTCCAAGACTTCCAGCGGGATCTGGATGCCGCCACCTCCCACAGCCTGGCCGAAATCAGCAAGGATGAGCACGATGCTGCCCTGCAGCGCTACCATGCCCTAGACAAGATTTTAAGCCGCCTGGGTTCTAGCCATCCGGAGGATATCCGCTGGCGCAACGTGGTCCTGGATACCCGCCGCCACGTCAGCTTCATCGGCCGCGAGCGCTACCCCGATGGCACGACGGCCAATACCTATCAGGATTCCGCCTCGCTCTCCGGCGGCCAAGCACAAAAGCTCGTCTTCTTCTGCCTGGCAGCGGCCCTGCGTTTCCGCCTGGCGGAGCCGGACCAGGACGTGCCCACCTATGGCTCCATCATCTTGGATGAGGCCTTTGACCGCGCCGATCCCACATTCACCCGCACGGCCATGTCCGTCTTTGCTTCCTTTGGTTTCCACATGATTCTGGCCACGCCCTTCAAGCTCATCCAAACACTTTCGCCCTATGTGGATGGCACCATCGTGGTCAACTACGACGAGCCCCTCATCAACGGCCGCCCGCAGGCGCGCACGGGCTATTCGCTTATCGACGCCTCCACGCTCTCCACCCCCGACCCCGAACCGTCCCACCCCGAGGAGCCCGCAGATGCGGATGCCTAAAGACCTGCAGGCGCATGCGGAAAAATACCTGCGCAACCACTTCGCCGAAGCGCTCGCCAACCCCGATGCTCTGCACCTCGCGTGGCCCCTGCACCCACCAACAGCTGCGGCCGCAGCAAGCGATATCAGCACCACCCAGGATTTCATCCGCGCCTGGCAGCGCTGGCCGCACCAGGACGAAGTCATCTATGAAACACGCAATTGGTCCCGCACAGGCCTGGGCAATAACGATGTGCCCACCCGCGTTGCACTCACCGGCGCTGAACGCATCGCCACCGCCGCGGGCCTAGAACGCGAATACTCCACTGCCCGGCAGCGCGCCCAGGACATCGCCGCCATCTTCCCGGACGCCCCGGACTTCACCCGCACCGTCCACCGCTCCTACAACCAGTGGAAGGACTTAAGCTCCTATGACCTGCGCTGCCTAGGACCGTGCCTGACCTGGCTGCGCGCGAACCCCCATTCCGGTGAGTGGGAGCGCGCCGTGCCGGTCGAAGGCGTGGACGGCAAGTGGATTGGCAACCACCGCCGCCTACTGCTGACACTCCTAGCTCCCTTCGGTATCACGGACTTGGGCCTGCGCCGCAGCGACACCCGCCTGCGCCTACGCTACCTCAACCACACACCAGCGCTCTCCGATATCGAAATCCCCCTCGCCGACGCTGCCAAACTCTTCCCCGACACCCCTCCCCGGGTACTCATCGTGGAGAACAAACAGACCTTCCTGGCCCTGCCCACGCTTGCCGACGCCTCCCCTCCCACCATCGCCCTCCTCGGCTCCGGCACCGCCGCCCACCAGCTCCACGCACTGCGCTGGCTGCACAAAGCCGACATCACTTACTGGGGCGACCTCGACGCCGCCGGCTTTGCCATCCTCAACGCCGTGCGCGCTCACTTCCCCCACACGACGTCACTGCTCATGGACACAGCCACCGTCACCGAATTCCAGCACCTGGCCGTCCCCGACCCCGGCGACGGCTCCGCCACACTTACCCACCTCACCACCGAAGAGCAGCGCGCCTACCGCCAGCTCTTCACCGCGGGCCGGCTGCGCATTGAACAGGAGCGGATTCCGTTTGCGCATGTGAATGCGGTGATTCATGCAGCGCTCGCAGCAGCGTGACGCTGCCAGCCCCCGCGAACGGCGGACAAAATAGCCTCTTCCTGCAGTAGCTATTCTTCCTTTTTTCTTTTTCTGGCTTGTCTGCGCTCACGCCTTCGGGCACGCTTTGCTGTGCGGATATCGACGACCCAACGCGGAACAAAAGGCCACGGAAGCGGAACCCCGACCGCGCCCGTAAATCCAATGACTCCGATAACGAAAGCTGCCACGAGCGGAACCTTCAGCAGCGTGTAGACAAACTCGGGAGGGTTGGCACTCGCAACCAACCCCATGGCGCCGCCAGCGCCCATAATGAGCGAGCAGTAAGGATAAATGAAAAGGACACCATCACTTGCTGCGCCTACAGAGTCGACATCGTCGTACCACTTTTCCGATCTGGGTTGCCTCCGCACGCACCTAATGTAGTAGGTCCAGTAAAGCACCATGACGAGCACTAACCCGGCGTATACAAGCAACTCAGTAACATCGCCGTCCATAGAATAGGCCTCCCGTGGCTGTTTGTTACGGTATGTGCGAAACGCTACCAGCGTCTGCTGAGATGAGGCTTAGGATGAAAACGACACATGGATGCGGGCAACCACCCGAACCACGGACGCAGACTTGACCTTTTGGAAGCTGATCCCGCCACCGGAAATAATAGAAATCAAGGCAAATGCCTAAGAACAAAACTCGGGGCACTTCAAACCGTCCATCGACGTCGACCGTTTTGAGAAGGGCCCCAAGTCCGATCTCGCCTTGCTGCACCTCGAAATACCGAAGGAGCTCGACAAGTACGCCAAGGTCGCGGACGGCCATCAGTACCACGACGGTGAGGAAGCCGACTTCTACGGCTTCGGCAAGGGCTTCAAGGACGAAGACGTGGACTGGCTACAAATGGCACGTATGAAGGTCATCGCCCAGCGCGACAACATCAATGCCGGCGAGGTCACCACCATGCACGGCATCACGGGCAGCTCCAACCACGGCGACTCCAGCGGACCGGTGTTCACCAAGGACGGCGAGCTCATCGCCATCGACGTCATGGGCTCCCGCTTCGTGTGATTTGACCCCTACACCGTATACCTCAAGTATTACCGCGACCGGACTCGCGATACGGCGGGCGTCTAACGCCTCCAGACCCACTGCGCGAGCTTCCCCCGGGGGTCAGTTCCCGACAGCAGTCGATTTTGATGTTTGCGCTCCTCTTATTCGAGGCGCGATTTGGGAGTTCGCGGAAAAGATCGCCGTTAAGGTCCGGTCTACAACTGCGGCGGGCAGGTTAGAACGAGGGGGTTCATACGCTTTTTGACATGGACTCCGGTGGGGCCATCTTGCGAGAAGCAGAACTTCCAGATACATCTTAACGGCGCGGTGGGCCGACGTTCGAGTATGACTGCTGCCGCGCTGCGCAAGACGCGAAGAACTAGACCCAGTGGTGAATCGAGGCTATTGAGCTATAGTTCTTCGTCAACCTCAGCGGTTTGTTCCGGAGTAGTTCCATATAAAGGATCGTCTTGATTCTTGGGTGGTTTGAGAACGCACTCACGGACACCATCAACATGTTCATTTAAGCTCTCAGAGACTGAGGCCCAGAGCGGGTCTAATATGAAATCGATTCCTGACCTACGCGCATGCTTAGCTGCGGGGACGAAATCGCTATCACCTGAAATCATGATGATTTGATTCACAAGTCCGCGTTCTGCCAGGGAAGCTATATCCAAGCCTATCCGCATATCTACTCCCTTCTGAGTGATATCCAGTGAGAAGTCTCGCTCAGTCAGATCTGAAACTTCAATTTCCCCGCGACAGAGCCTCTTTAGCGGCCTAGATTTAAGGGTGTACCCATTTTGGGTTTCAAGTTCTTCGCCTCGGCGTAAAGCGACTTTTCGCTTCTTTACGATTTCTTCTAGAAAGTCTATCATCCAGCGGTATTCCTCAGTTTTTCCGAGGTTCTTCTGTGTCTGCGTTAGCGGATGAAACAGCACCTTCGATGAAGGCTTGCAGTCGTAGTAGAAGATTCTATAGAGACTGCTTCCGGACTCCCGTATGTGCCTATGGCAATACCCTAAAAGTTCGTTTGCTCGATCTCGCGGATTTTTCTCGCCGAAGAGAACTCGCGCACGGTGTCTGTAAAACCCTCCGTCTACCAATATGGCCGTGACAATTGGTCGCCGAGGGAAATCATTAGCCGATTTCCCTGAAGAGTGCTTTCCCATTTTAACCTTCTGAAGAACTAGTTGGGGCCCAGTCATCGGCGCTCTCCTTATCGGTGGAGGGTCAACGGCTAGGCCCAGTAAGTCGATAATATCACAGGTTCCCTCGTCAAAGTCAATATTCGTTCCGTCCTGTGGTTCGACGAGATGCTCAAAGAATGCTCTACGACATGGGAGCGAGGCTGTCGGGGAGCGAGAACGGTCAGTCCATATTAAAATTCCGGGGGATATAACTGCTCCATTAATGGACGGTAAAACAGCCAGACTTCAGCGCATCGAGAAGACCGGCGTGCTCGTAACTTATCGATCGACCTAGCTCGAAGCTGACATCACATCACAAGTCAATCCTGACCAAGCCTGACCTCGCTCGAGCCATAAGGCATTAGTGTTGAGAAATGAACGATAGGTGGTGCCGAGAATGGTGACGCCGCAGCCTGTAGTGGAGAGCATGGCGCCATAAGAGGTCAATCTCGCCGTGCTGATCGGAGCCTTTAGAGGGATAAACTACGTACAAGTAGGCCGGATGAGGGATAGATGAAGGTCACGAGTGTTCCCAAACGAACGCTACCGCACGCAAAGAATCCTTTCACCCTTTGCAGGTCAGGGCTAAGTAACAAAAGTGTGTCTGATTCCAGTCGTTGATCCTGTCCAGGGTTAAGACCAATGCGCCGTACTTGGTGCACGCCAGTCCCTGGGCGCGGTGGGAACGAGTGCCGATAAAGCCCTGGTAAGATCATTTGATGTCGCCTTAAAGCGTAAATTCCTGCGTAACCGGAAAGTCTTTGAGAATCCCCATCACCTGCCGCCAAGAATTCTCCCGAAAGTGCTTGCGCTACAACTCGCGCAGACGACACTCCTACTGCAATCTTCTAGCCTCCCCGGATGACTTCGAAGCACTCACATTAGCTACGCTATCCCAAAACATAGCTAGCCGCCGACATGTCTACTTTCCGGGGTTCAGGCCCGCCATCGTGAGGGCTTCTTCGACCAACTCCGTGCGCATGTGGTCAGCGACCGCGAAACCGGTCAACTGCCGCCAATAGCAGTCGATGACGGTTGCCAGGTACATATTCGACCCGTCCGCGATCGGCAGGTACGTGATATCGCCGACGTAGATGGTGTTCGGCTTCTCCGCGGTGAACCGGCGTTTCAGCAGGTCGGGCAACTTCGGAGCCCGTTTCGCAGACACGGTGGTTATCACCCGGCGTTTTTGGTGTAGCCGAACAGGCCCATCTGGCGCATCAACCTGGCAATGCGCTTGTGATTGAAAAGGTCGTCGTTGGCTGGATCGGAGTTAATGGCCGCCGTCACGCGTTTCGCCCCGTAACAGCCGTTCTCGGCCGTGAACACGGCCTTGATCCTCGCTCCCAGCACCGCGTCGTCAAGGGCGCGTCGCCGGCGGGCAGGATGTCGATTTGGGGTAGTTGGTACCGCGAGTCCGCGTAGTTGGTACCGGTGTTCCACGTACTCGGTACTGCAAGGGGGTTTTCTTTCATAGTTGATGCTGGCGATACCACAATCCGGTGGTGTCGCGTCAACTTCTACTTGGAAGGAGCTGGTCCTTGTGGCCAACTTCAAACAGATCATCGCGATGTGCCTTGATGGTGCTAGCTACGCGCAGATCACACACGCATTGGGATGTTCACGACGAGAAGTATCCCGCGCAAAGAAAGTCATCAACGATGAGGCACTAACTCCAGAGCGTTTCCGTCAGCTCCCACCGGGATGGTTCGATGATCGATTCAGCGACGGCCGGAGTAAACGGACGATGTCCTACGACCAGCCTGATTTTCAAGCCCTCGCACGCAAGCTGAAAAGTACGAAGCACGTGACCAGGCATAAGCTGTGGATGGACTATGTGTCGCAGCCGTGTCCGACGGACAAGACTAAGTACCAGTACTCCCAGTTTTGCAGTGGGCTCAATGAATTTCTGCGTGCCAATGATCTCGTCGAAGTTGTCACCCATGAGCCAGGCCAAGAGCTTTACGTTGACTGGGCCGGTGACAAAGTGCCTGTAGTAGATCAGGCCAGTGGTGATACCGCGTTCAAGGCGTCATTGTTTGTCGCGGTCAGCCCATACTCAGGGCTGATGTACGTCACTGCTGCTGCGAACGAGAAGATGCCGTCGTGGATTGAGTGCCACGTCAAAGCATTGAACTATCTTGGCAAATTACCAGCAGTCATCGTGCCAGATAATGCTTCTACGGCGACTTATCGGCCGAGGAAGCATTCAGGCTACCGGATGGTCACTGACCGCTATGCAGCGTTTGCAGACTATTACGGGGTCACGATCGTGCCGACTCGGCCCGGCAGGCCTCGCGACAAGGCAGCGGTAGAGCGTGCCGTGAAAATCGCCTACACCAAAATCCTGGGTTACTTCAGCAACGAGGTCTTCTACAATCTCGATGAACTCAATGAGGCGATCGCTTGCCGTCTTGCCGATATCAACAGCGCAATGACGCGGCCTGATGGCACAACACGGCGCATGCGCTTTGAGCAAGAAGAAGCACCAATGATGCGGGATCTGCCGCCGACGCCGTTTACGGAAGTGTCTTATAAGCGGCTTAAAGTCGACCGTAATTGGCACATCACCTGTGACTACCAGTACTACTCTGTGCCATTTCAGCTGGTAGGAGAATCGGTAACAGTCAGGCTCACCCCGCAACTGGTCAGCATCTTCAGCGGGGAGCAGCTTGTTGCTGAACACACGCGCCTTTATGGATTTAAATACCGGTATTCCACCAACCCTCAGCATGCACCGCGTGGCGATGATGAAGGCCACAAGGCGCTTACCCGTGATGAGCTTTTGGCTTGGGCCTCGTCGTTTGGGGCAGCAACGCACGCAGTCATAGCGATGATCCTCGACCGCAATAGTGCCGCCGTACCCCGCGGACTCATCCAGGCACGCAACGTGCTGGCCAACCTGGGCAAAAAGCACAACAAAGCCACCCTGGAACCTGCATGCCAGCAGGTCTTAGACAAGAAGCTGGCCCCAACGATGGCAGTGATCAAACGCATCCAGACTGACATTGCCCACGCCCAACAACATCCCGGGGCACCAGGGCTAAAAACACAGCCTGTGGCCAAGCACCACCCACGCCCAAGTACCCCGCTTACCGGTGAGGTGGCCGATGCCGTCTTTATCCGGCCTGCTGATCACTACGAAAACTAGAAGGAATAAGGAGTGCGAAACCATGAGCAGTATCGACGACGAGATTGTGCGGGCGAAAATGCGCAAGCTTCGCGTATCAACCTTCGCTGACATCTTCTACGAGGTTGTCAACGACGAGGCCTATGCGGATGCGCTACCAGAAGACATCTTCCTCGCCGCAGTCGAAGAAGCCTACACACAACGCCAACAACGCAACATTGCCAAGGCTATAACCCAGGCTAAATTCCGATACCCGGATGCAAGCCTGGCTGAAATTACCCGGGCAGAACAACGCGGTATCAACATGCGTCAGCTGAAACGAATCGCAGCAACTAACTGGCGGGAAAACCCGACCAACATTCACATCCTCGCACCGACGGGAACAGGCAAGACCTACATTGCCTGCGCCATCGGCATCGCCGCGTGCAAGGCCGGATACTCCGTGGCCTACTACCGGCTAGATCAACTTGTAGGGTCAGACTTCCAGGCGCGGCGCACGAGGTCCGCGGAGCTTGCGCCTAGGGCTCCGGCCCAAGCGGTGGCCAGTCTCTTATGCTTCGAGCGGAAGAAGAGGCCGCTCCAGCCGGCGTTCAATGCGAGGTTCGCACCGAGAGCCGCGGCATGCTTGCGCGCTTGGAAAGGCCATCCGCCTTATCCCAAGGAACGGCACGGACTACTCCGTTTCCTTGTCCGCAGCGTCTTGGCGTAGGGCTTCCAATTGCTCTTGCGGAATCGAGGGTGCTGACACGCCAAACTTAGGCGCTAGGTTTTGCAATTCGTAATTGACCACAGCAACGAGCTCATCAAGCTTGTAGCCCAAGAGAAGCTGAGCCAATTCTTCCGGCGTTAACTCTTTATGTTCCGGCTTTGGCCAGTTACCACGCAGGGCCAGCGCCAACTTCGCGCGCTCCGGCACGTCAACATCAATGCGAACTTCAAGCACCAGAGTCTCACGAGTCTGACCTTGCGAAACCTGGAAAGATACTTGGCCTTTCGTTTGCACTACATCCTTCGACTGTTGTTCCCCGATGCGCTGCCCCTCAGCACGAAGCAACTGCCACGTCGCATAGCCAGCCCGTTGTTCTTTAGACAAGAGTCCCCTCCATTGTGTAGTCCATCTGCTGCAGTACTCCTGTTTCAGCGGACTCTACCGGGGCAGCGAATACAAAGTCCGTTCCCAGCTGACCACGGCCAGCCTCTGGGAATTGTTCGTGAGCCTCATTCGCGTTTGCCAAAGCGGTAATCCGCCGAGCAATTTCTTCTTTAAGCTCGGCATAGGGAGCACTTCCGTGCTGGATACGACCATCTACTACAACGTGCGCCACATACGCTTCAACGGCGTTTGCGTACGCTCGAATCATCTTCATTGTGTGGTTCTTCTTCCCAAGTCCCACCAATGATTCAAACTTGGTGACAACAGAGCGGTCGACACCCATGCGCGATGCCACCTCGCTTTGCGTCATGCCTCGCAGCTTTCGAAACTCCACGAGTTGCTCAATGAGGTCCATTTGCGACCCGATGAGGTCCCCGGGCAACGCATCCTTCGGCTTGATCGTTAACTTCGCCATTATCAATTCACCCCTGCTTTCCTATGTTCCATCCCATCATAAGCTATGTGCATTTTAATGCACATCCCTATTTCGGCGGCCATGGCCGAAAAGTGACCCGATTTTTCTGACACCATTGCTTACCTAGACGCATAGCCAGCAAAATGTCTCGATCCTGCGCCTCGTTAGTCTTACGAACCCCCTGACGCGTGTTATCAAAGATCCGCTTTTCTTTACACAAGCTCACAAGCATCTGGTGGGCCGGTTCACCCGGCCTCGAAGAAATATCGAGGAAGTACAGTCGAAAATGACGGTCCTCGCCATTTCCACCAGTTCCCCACCCTTTCAACTCGCCTAACCATGGCGGGTTCAGAATTTCATTGAGAACCCTCCTGCCCGATGGCTCCACCAATGCAACGTCATCCTCTCGGGCACCACGTTCGCCCCAACGCAGCAAAAGTTGTTGCATCTCGAGAAAAGCATCTTCATCGATACCCTCAAGATTCTGGAACTCATCCAACGCCCCCGGCAGAAACTCCCAACGCGTCAGCCCCTCGTCCGCATTGACTGCCGGCAGATACACGTGAGGCATCTCCGGAAACTCGAAATCATCCACTAGTTCCTCCCAAACTCCCCTACGCAGATATGCCCTTCAAATCTCACCTTCCGCCGTGACAAGCTCCAGCCGTGCCTGCACAGCGGTATCGTTATTCATGTTTTCTCCTGACCCCGGCACGCGTCGGCGAGTGCGATGTTGTCAATACTTTCGACAGTACGCGATTACACTAAATTATGACCTCCCGCGTCGAGCCTCTCTTTGATTTCCCCACTGTGAAAGGCCTTCATGCCGCACGTCGATGCCACCGCCCACGCCTGCCGATTCTCTGGCGGGTAGTTCTACCTGCAATCTTGGGTGCCATCGGACTGTTCTTTTCCTCCCAGGCGCCGGCTGGTTCGGTAGGCCTCTACATCGCCGTGACCGCCACCATGGGCATTCCCCCTACTGCTCGTGGCATCCGTACTCATCGGCGGCATCGCCGCACTCGAAGCCCGCCGCGCCGGCAACCTCATCTCCTCCACCTTGTCTGGAGCATAGGCATGGCGTACCCGCTGCCACTGTTTATCGACTAGGCAGGCGCGACAAGAAAGGGCACATGCTTGGCGACGCCGCGCAAATGTCCTCTCCTTAACAGTTACTGATTAGCTAGTTTTCACAAGCTACGCCGTCACCATCACGATCGAGATCGGAGCTGTAGCCAGGGTCTCCCGCATAGATCGGAGCTGCACCAGCAGCACGTACTGCAGCGCAATTTGCATAGTACGCAGCAGCTGGCGCCGGCGCCGGAGCCTGCTGTTCCTCAACAACTGGCACTTCCGGTGCCGGCTGTTCAACGTAGGCATCTACATCAGGATCTACATCGGCATCGACGTCTGCTGGCGGCGCCATGAATCCTGCTTGCTGGTGGGCGGTTTCTTCCGTTACCTGAGCCGGACTTACTTCCGGTTCCGTCGGCAATGGGATTTCTTCAGAAGGCTGGACAGAAGAAGTCGAGGAAGTAGCCGAGCTAGAGGAGGAAGTGGTGGTTTGCGATGTCGTCGCCGTTGTTGTTGGCTCCGACGTAGGCTGAAAATCTGAGTCGGCTCCGCCGCAGCCTACAAGTAGTGCGGCAGCGCCCAGAGTAGTTACCATCAAACCAAGAGAGCGAGACATCGGGAGAACCTCCGAAAGAGAAGAATTAAGACTGCTTCATATTACAAAGGTTCACCCTGTGTGCTGGCACTTTGTGATGAGATTCCCCAAAGAGGGGGCCACCGGGGCTCAAACCCGGGACCAGCGGATTAAAAGTCCGCGACCCAAACCGACTGAGCTATAGCCTCTATTTACACTAGACGGTGCGCTTTTCGAATACATGCACGGTTTAAGACACCCCCAAGCGACCCTTAAACTGCCTGCCCGTTATAAAATCCCAGAATTGAATCCCCCGTCTTAAGGCATTGTTTAAGCCGAATTGAAGCGTCCTGGGTTTAGTTCCGCTTCTTTTACGGCCCCGTGTTGATGGGCTCGGTGAGATAGTGCTCGGTTTCTACTTCCTGTGGGGTGGCGTAGTCCAAAGCTTCATGAAGCCGATTGGTGTTCCACCAATGCACCCACCGCAAGGTGGCCAATTCGACTTCTCCGACTGACGTCCACGGGCCCTGGGCGTGAATGAGTTCAGCTTTGTAGAGTTCGTTGACTGTTTCGGCGAGAGCGTTGTCATAAGAATCTTTGACCGTTCCGACACTCGGCCGTATTCCGGATTCCGCTAGTGCGGTGGAATATTTCAGTGACACATACTGGCTGCCCCGATCGCTATGCTGAATCAGCTGGTTTCCATGGATTCGCCCTGCAGTCGTTAACGCATGCTCCAAAGCCTCCATCGGCAGCGCGTCGGTGCGCATCGTCGAGCGTGTAGCAACACCAACAATTTTTCGGCTGAAGACATCCACGACAAACGCGGTATAGGCGAATCCTGACAGGGTGCGAACGTGAGTAATGTCGGCAACCCAAAGCCTGCCTGGCGCTTGTGCACGAAAGTCTCGCTGTACAAGGTCTGGGCGATGATCCGGCGTCTTCGGGCTAATCGTTGTCACGGGGGTTCGCCCACGTCTGCGGCCGGAAACGCCTGCGAGTTTCATTAGTCGTGCAGTCTTGTCGCGGCCGATATGAAGGCTTTCACGGTTCATCGCGTGCCACATTTTGCGGATGCCTAAGACCGAGAAATTCTCCGCGTGCACACGCTGTATCTCTGGGATGAGCAGGCTATCGCTTAAGGCTCTTGCGCTGGGAGCACGTGTGGTGGCTTTACGGTAGCCGCGTGAGGTGATGAATCCACGATCTGCTTGTTTTAGGACTCGGCAGATGGCCCCGGGCCCCAAACTGATCTTTATATGCGTCGATGTAGGAGATCATTTGGTCGTGGGTCGGTCGAGTTCCGCTGCGAAAAAAGCGGAAGCAGTCTTGAGAATCCCGTTTGCTCGTTTCAGCTCCCGGTTCTCTCGGCGCAAACGCTTGAGCTCTTTTTCCATTGTTTCGTGATCCGGCGCTTCGCGGCTGTCTCGTGTGGAGGCGCTGTCGCGGTACCACGCCCGCAACGTGTGGTGAGATACTCCACGCAGCTCACCGACCTGCGTGTAGGCGCGTTGCAGTGAGCAAGACTCCAGGCGGACCATTTCGATGATCTGATGGACCGCCTTCTCCTTGAACTCGACGGAATACTTTCTGGGCATAGCGCCTCATCCATCCTTACCTGAGGTAGGAACTAAACCCAGGACACTTCAGTAGCTTGTCAATGGCCCAAGGGCGCCACGTTCGACCTCCGATCAGACTGGCAAAAGGAGAGATATCGAGCCACGTATCTCGCTAGAGATACAGCGATTGTCGCATTCCGAAATGAAGCGCAGTCAAAACACCACCCTTTCGCTGTATTGAATCGCTAAACTAATTTTAACAAATTGTCCACCCACGCCAACCAAGGATTAGGCGACATGCTGAACGCTTTAGATGTAGGGAAAATTCACTGCTTCGCTCCGGATGCGACGCTTAATCACCTCAGGCCGAACAGCTTCATCTTTGCTCCAAACGGATCCGGAAAAACGTCTATTTCCCGGTTCTTAGCAAACCTCTCCAGCTCTCCCGATTCGGCCCACTGGAGCGGCGAACCAAAGACTCTTCGAATCTTTAATTCCGATTACCAAAGGGAGACATTTGCGACTTCTGAGCTCAACGGGGTGTTCCTACTTGGACGCAACAGCATTGAATTGGACCAGCAGATCAGCCAGGCCCGTAGCGACCTAAGAAAGGCCGAAGATCGCAAAACCCAACACACAAATACCCTAGCCACAAAAGAAAAGGAGCTCAAGGATCTCAAAGCGGCAACTCAAGCATCACTTAAAGATTTACGAAATACTCTGCCAAAATCGATCCGTGACAATTGGAGAGGAAGTAAACGGGTAGACCGCCTCTGGGCAAATTCACTAGACGCGTACACCGCGGAACAGACCGAACCGTCATGGACAGATTTGGCTGAAAAGGCGGAATTGCTGTTCGATTCCAACGCTTTACCCTTCACGATTCCTCCGAGGCCTGGGCCATGGTCGGATGACGCAAGCAACCTCGAGATGTTCACCGAACTCCTAGATCTACTTCGGAAACCTCTCATACCAGCTAAAGAAGTCCCGTTTATGCAGATAATTAAGGATTTCGATCTATCAGACTGGGTGGCAACAGGGTCGAACTACGTGAATCAAATGCATCTATCGGGAGAGGATCGGTGTCCTTTCTGTCAGCAAGCACTTCCGGAAGGTTTCGAACTGATCCTCGATCAGGTTTTCGACACCCACTACACCACTAGTAAACGGAAACTCACAGACCTCCAACGAGAAATCACTGCACTCTCACAGAGCATTTCGGAATATATCGATACGCACAGCGCCTCTTTCGCTTCCGTGGGAGAAAGTAGCGAATACCAATCCCGATGTGCTTCCTTGACCGGTGCGCTAGCTGACCTAATCTCGCTCGTTGACCAGAAAATTCTCGAACCCAGCCGTCCTTTAGAGGCAGTCGACCCCCGCCCGGTCATTACTTTATTCTTGGAATCCGTCGAAGAACGTATCGATCAAATGGAACGACAGAACACTCTCCTCTCGAGGCGCAGAACGGAACAAGATACTTGGCTCGACGAAGTATGGGCCGGCTTCGCGAACGGAACTGCGTTCGAGACGCTGAAGGCCTTTCACACAAAATCGGCACCGCTCGAAAAGGCAATTGGCAAACTCACCGAAAGCATCCGACAGGACAAAGCTACGGTTGGGACACGGGCAACGGAGTTGCGCAAGCTGGAAGCACGAACAGTTTCGAGCGAATCAACTATCGCCAAAATCAACAGCATGCTCGAGCGCTGCCAATTTCACAGCTTTCGGCTCGATAGATCGGATTCGAAACAAGATGGCTATACCGTCGTACGTGTCGATGGATCCAGAGCGGATCCACTAACTCTCAGCGAAGGAGAGCGCACTTTTATTACCTTCTTATACTTCTATCAGTCCCTTTCCGCTGTCGCGACCGACGATCAAACAGAAAGACTGGTGGCCGTTATCGACGATCCAATCTCCAGTTTGGATTATTCGATTATGTTCGTGGTTTCAAGCCTAATCCGGTCCCTGCTTGGGAAGATTCGATCAGGGACTCATCCCCGATTGGATCAAGCGATAGTGTTAACTCACAATCCGCGCTTCCATAACGAAGTCGCTTATCGTCTCGACCGCTGTGGCCCCCAAGCCGTCAGCCACCATAAGATTAAGAAGCTGGCACCACAGCCAAACCAGATCGAATATTTTGCCGATACGAATCCAGTCCGCACCTCGTACCAAGAATTGTGGGCGGAAGTTGCAAATCTAGAGGGCAAGGAACAAACTACCCCCGGGTGGCTCCCCAACATACTTCGTCGAATTCTTGAGAGTTATTTCACGACGCTCGGCGGTGAGGATAACTTGTATGATCTAGCTAATGGCTGGACGCACGACGAAAAGATAGTCCATCATTCTTTGACAGCGTGGTCGCATAGTGGCTCGCATGACGTCATTATGTCCGATGACTTCAACATCGCTTCCGAATCCTGCAAAGTTTGGCTCGACGCCTTTAAAGCAATATTCGAAAAGACGGGGCATCAAGAACACTACAAGATGATGATGAGTAGATCTGTACGGCCCGAAGCGGTCGAGAGGTAGCGTTGAGGAATGCTGGGGATTTTTCATGGCGTGCGATTTCCCCAACCCCTTACTCCACGGCAACCCCGGCAATAAACCCGCCGGCACACTCCCTCACAAGCCACCCGGTCCCCGCCGCCGGACGTGCGAACAACAGCAGCTCAACCGCCATCACGCCCGCGCTCCCCAGGGGCGTCAGCCCGAGCGTGTTCAGCAGCGCGCGGTCCCGGCGACGCCTTCGCCAGAAGAGGAAGACGGTGTTGGAAATGCCCACCAGCGCGATGACGAGGGCGATGAGGCTCATCACCCGGGTGATCGAGAGCAGGCGCTCGACCATGGCGCCGGTGACGGCGCGGCGGCTGAATGACTCGGTCGTCGTCACCGGCACGTCGGCTCCAGCGGCTGCGGCGCCCCCGTCGAGCACGGCCGGGTCCTGCACTGGTGCGCCCTCCATCCGCAGCATGACGGAGGGACGCGGCGCCGCGTCGACGGCGTCGGCGACGAGGGCGGGGCCGAGAACGGTGAACAAGTTCGAGGTTTTCACCGTGGGTAGCTCAGTGTCCAACGTGGAGCCCTCCGCCAGGCTGCCGAAACCCGACTGAACGCCCCGCCGCAGCACCGGCGAGCCGGGGTCAACAGCGAAGCTCTCCGGCACGCGCAGTGGCACCAGGCTAGTCGCGACGCCCCGGGGACGCGACCAGGACGTCAGCGAGGGCGGGGTCGATGTCGCCGGTGAGGGAGGTCACGGTGGCGTCGACAAGCCCCTGCTTGCTGGCTGGGCCGATGAAGTGGGAGCGCAGCTGCTCAAAACTCGTGAGTACTGCGGCGACGAGGGCAACGGCGACCGTCACGATCCCGATCACCGACGCCGACCTGTTCCACTGCCGCGACGCGTAACTCAGCGCCAGGCCCAGCCTCGGCAGGGGCACGCGTACCCGGAGCAGCAGCGGGATGATGACGGAGAGCGCGGCGCCGGCGGTGAGCGTCGCCAGGCCCGCCGAGGCGACCGCCCGGATCACTCCCCCCGCCGCGCAGCGCGAACGCGGCGCCGGCGAACACGATCGCCGCCGCCACGAACCCAGCCCTGCAGCGCCCGGCGTCCCGAGGCCTCCGCGTTTTCGACGGCAAGCGCGCCGGCCCCGATGGCGGCGAGCCACGTGGCGGGAAGCCCGGCGTTGTCGAGGGGGAAGCGGATCCTCATTTTCTCGGTCACCGCGGGCGCGGAGCCGGCCACCGCGACCCCGGGGGCAGTCCAAGGGCGACGCCGAGGGGGCCGAGCACGTTCGCCTCGACAACCGCCGCCGCCAGAATGCCTATCGACGCCCCACCAATCGCCCTCACCAGCTTCGTCTCCCGCACCCGCGAGCCCGTGATCACGGACATCGCCGCGTAGATCGTCAGCGTGGGCACGATCGCCACCACCACGGTAAATGCCGTGAGCAGGAGGAAGTACTTGTTGCGGGACGCGAAGTAGTCGTCGCTAAGCGTCTGCACATGCGCGGCGGCGCTCACGCTCCGGGGAACTCCGTGGTCGAGCGGACCTCCCCCGAGGGCGTGTTGGGGTTGCCCGCAAATCGTGGACACGTAGTGGAGCTACCTAGGGGTTAGGCAGCTATTTCTTTTCTGCTGTTGATTGCGCCGGCGTGGTTCTCGAAGTCGACGGGGCTGACCATTCCGAGTGCAGAGTGCCGGCGCCGACGGTTGTAGACGACTTCAATCCAGTAGGCAACAGCCTTGCGCGCGGCATCACGGGTCGCCCAGCGCTGCCGGTCATAGAATTCAGTCTTTAGCGTCGACCAGAAC
>NZ_KV821956.1:1191-1405 GCF_001815785.1 Corynebacterium sp. HMSC056F09 | reverse complement strand
TTGCGTTCCACGGTCAGCGTGAAACACCAGTCCTTCAGGAACGTCACCGCGCAGCGTGTGCGCCATCCGCAGGGCCCGTTCAACCAGGTGTGTGTCTTGAACACTATCCATTGCCCAGCCCAATACCCTGCGGGAATGGCCGTCGCGGACCGCGCACAAGTACAACCAGCCCTCACCGGTGCGCAGGTAGGTAATATCCGACATCCACACCCGG
>NZ_KV821956.1:0-1091 GCF_001815785.1 Corynebacterium sp. HMSC056F09 | reverse complement strand
CAAACATGCGCTTGACCAGGTCAGGAAGAGGTTGCCCCCCTCGATTAGTGACCACCCTAGCTTTCCAATGTTATCCCGAGGATTAGAGAAGCTCTAACAGATCAACCAGTAGTGCCATCATCCCCAACGCCGCCTGCGATACTCAACCCGAACTGGAATCTCGTCAGGCTCTAATGGTCTGTCAGGGGTCTCGCGGATGGTATACGGCGTTATCTGCTCCGCAAGTAGTTCCTGCCGGTACATTTTGGCAATCTCTGGCTCTTCATCTTCAATATGCTCGATTAGCCGCTTTGCCAAGTCGAAAAGCCTTGCCCCCTCCGCTTCAGCCGCTATTTCTCGTTCGTACTTCCGTACCGCAGCAAAACCGCACCATTCACGCCAGAGTTCAAACATCGGCCGGTAGTGCTCACAATAGAATTCCCATTCCCATCGCGCAGAAATAATTCCGTGATGCTCGCGGAGCTTAACTTTCCGCTCCTTCTCTTCTTTTGCCACGACCTCCAGCACTTCATCAGGAGAGACTTCCGCGAATCTTTGCACAATGCGGACTCCGCCCATGGGAGATATCTGCAGCCCTTCCTTGCAGGGGGCGGTTAGCACTCCCTCCAAAAGCACGTCCAACGGGGAATCCACTAATTCTTCAAGAGCTTTCGGATCAGTGATTATGAAATCATCGCCGCTTCCCAACTCTATGGCTTCTCCTAGGCGGCAACTCTCAATCATGAAGCTTGCGGCACTGTTCTCCTCTTCCCCACTTCGTTGCGCGTGAAGCCTCACCTGATGATTCGCTAGTTCATCAATCTCAGCGGCCTTAGCCCACGGTCCCTTAATTCGCGGCCGTGGGGCTTTACGGATGGATCCGTCCTCAAGCTCTAGGGAGTACCGAAACGAGGCCTTCCCCGAAGGCTGAATGTCCACAACCCGAGCTTTTAAAGATTGTCCGACGATGGAATCGCTTTCCCTAAACGCAACGACGTCTCCAACCTCGACCTTGGCCATTAGCCCATTCCTCGCTTCTCGACGCCAACTGAACACTGCCCTCTCAAAGTCTAGTGCTAAAGCTGTTATGTCCATAGGGTTTTTGGACATGG
>NZ_KV821955.1:0-755 GCF_001815785.1 Corynebacterium sp. HMSC056F09 | reverse complement strand
TTGTTGATGTCGTGGGGCCTGATGTGTGGTTCAAGTGATGGGGTGACACAGTGTAGTAGCCATGCCGCTTAGTGGATTGTTGGTGTAAGCGTGTGAGGTGGTGTGTAGGCAAATCCGCACACCGTGTACCTGAGGCGTGATGCGTAGCCCAATTGGGGTGAAGTTGGTGATCTAGTACTGTCGAGAAAAGCCTCTAGCGATGTGGATGTATGGCCCGTACCCTAAACCGACACAGGTGGTCAGGTTGAAAATACTAAGGCGTTCGGGTGAACTGTGGTTAAGGAACTCGGCAAAATGCCCCCGTAACTTCGGGAGAAGGGGGACCACACGACTTAAGCCAGCCTTTGCGTTGGTGGTGGGTTGTGGGGTCGCAGAGAATAGAGGGAAGCGACTGTTTATCAAAAACACAGGTCCATGCGAAGACGTTAAGTTGATGTATATGGACTGACGCCTGCCCGGTGCTGGAAGGTTAAGAGGACCGGTTAGTCACCTTTGGTGGCGAAGCTGAGAATTTAAGCCCCAGTAAACGGCGGTGGTAACTATAACCATCCTAAGGTAGCGAAATTCCTTGTCGGGTAAGTTCCGACCTGCACGAATGGCGTAACGACTTCTCTGCTGTCTCAACCACAGGCCCGGTGAAATTGCACTACGAGTAAAGATGCTCGTTACGCGCGGCAGGACGAAAAGACCCCGGGACCTTCACTATAGCTTGGTATTGGTGTTCGGTTCGGTTTGTGTAGGATAGGTGGGAGACT
>NZ_KV821954.1:0-1065 GCF_001815785.1 Corynebacterium sp. HMSC056F09 | reverse complement strand
CGCGGGGCCGTTTAGCATTTCGGATACAGCTTGTGGATTGTGTGCTTGGTTATAGGCGACTACGCGGGCCCAGACCTGCTCGGGATCGAGTGGATGTGTAGGCGATGGTGCCTTGGGGAAGGTATCGAAGGCCTGGCGTGGTGTGATGTGCATTTTGCCGACCAGCAGTGATTGGTGCCGTCGTCGTTCGTTGTAGACCTGGCGATATTCGGCCAGATATGTGTTGACCTCAGCAAGGCTGACTGGGTGGCGTGCATCGAGGAACTGGGTCAACGTGCGGTGAGAGCGTTCGTCTTTTCCCTGGGTTGTCGGGGCGAAACCAGCAATAGCAAGTACACCTTGGCTAGCGAGCCAAGTTTCAGTAGCAGAGAGAAAACCACGGTGGTAGGTGGCGAACGCATCGCCATTGTCGGAAAGGATTTCTTGAGGTTTGCCGTAGGCGGCGAACGCTGCGGCCAGTACGGCGCGCGCATCAGTACCGTTTTCTGGCAGAGCGAATGCTGTGGTTCCGACATCGAATCTGCTGGCATCATCGATAATCTGGTAAATCGTGACATGTGTGTGGGCATGGTCAAAGAGGCGGTAGACCAGTCCATCGATTTGCCAGAGTTCACCGACGAGATCACGGGCGAAGCGCTTATAGGAGCTGCGGGGGCGTTTGCGGGCATTGGCATCAACAAATCCCAGTTCATGCAGCCACGAGGCGATTGTAGAACGCGATGGGGTGGAATCTGGGCCTGAAGTGTCAAACAAGAAGTAGTAGATCGACCAAGGCCCATAATCCAAGCCTTGCTCCATCAACTCCTGTCTGGCGTGGACGACTGCGATTTTATCGGCCTCGTCAAATTTCTTCATCGGATTCTTCGGGGCAGTCGAATCCGGCACAATACCTGCGCGACCCTTCTGCGCTATCCGGCTTTTGATGTTGTGGTACGTCTGCCGCGAGATTCCTAATTCTTTGCAAAACTGTGTGACCGTCTTGCCGTCACGAACGGGATCGAAATCTGCGACCTTTCTACGCTTATGCAATGGAATAGCCATCCGGCTATTCCACCGCCGCAAACG
>NZ_KV821953.1:0-359 GCF_001815785.1 Corynebacterium sp. HMSC056F09 | reverse complement strand
GTACCAAGGTCTGCTTTCCGGCCACAGCCAAACGTTGACGGGGGGATCTTAGTGATCCGCCGGGTGGGTGACCCGAAGATTCCGATAGAGCAGCGCAAAGCCTTTCAGGCGATGGTGCACACCGTTTTCACTGCCCGGGGACGCGGGATAGGGGAAATTCTCCGAAGGGCAGGGTTGTTTTCATCACGTTCAGAGACACAATCATGGTTGCGCTCGCGAGGAATCGACCCCGCGACCCTACCTCCCAGATTGCACACCAGCGACTGGATCGATCTCTTCCAGGTGACTGGTTCCTCTCTACCTCACCATCGGCCCATTTCACCATCGGGAAGTAGTCAACGACCTCCTCAACGGAAAAA
>NZ_KV821952.1:0-235 GCF_001815785.1 Corynebacterium sp. HMSC056F09 | reverse complement strand
GTGAACCATGGGGACCACTGAGCCGTCATCATCGTGCTTGCGCCTACCCCGGCCCGGCGGCGAGCGACTTCCCACTGCATGAGGAGTACAGCGTCAGTCCATGCTGGCGCATGCAGCAACTTTCGAAGAATGGCAGTGGTGAGGTGAAAGGGAATGTTTCCCACAATGACGCAGGGAGTGGCGGGTAACCGGAAGTTAAGGAAATCATCATGGACCACTTCGACCGCCGCCGAGG
>NZ_KV821951.1:0-480 GCF_001815785.1 Corynebacterium sp. HMSC056F09 | reverse complement strand
AAGCTACGTGAGCGGTATGTGCAGGCGTATCTGCATGATGCGCGTCCGATGTCGGTGATCCTCAAGGAGTTGGGGGTCTCGAAGGCTCAGGCGAGGGTGTGGCGTCAGGCTGAGGGACTTAGCCGCGGCAAGCGCCATCGGAGCCTGAATGAGGATAAATACAAAAATCAATACCAAAAGGTCGTTGCTCTTGTAGAAAGCGGCCAGTCTGCGTATAGCGCACTGAAAGAGACAGGTTTCCCACAGACGGCTTACCGATACCTTGCGCAAGACGGTATTGAACTCGCCAACAACAGTCGCGGTGGAGCCATACAAATTGAGCGGGATCGCATTGCTAAAGCTTTAAAACTTGTTGATGCTGGCAAAAAGCTATAAGGAAGTCGGCCAGGTAGTTGATCGCTGCGCTGACACGGTGAGAACGTGGCACCATAATCGCATGTCTGGGCGTTTGGTACTCAATGATCATCCCACTGAATCCGA
>NZ_KV821950.1:0-1626 GCF_001815785.1 Corynebacterium sp. HMSC056F09 | reverse complement strand
CCCTTATTGCCAATGGAGTTGTGAACATCCCAGTAGTCCCCGGTGATTGCCGGGGGAGAAAGGAAAGTGTTCATGACTATCTCCATCCCGCCAGAGGATATGGTTCCGCAAGGTCGGTATACCGCAGAACAAAAGGAGAAGGTGGTCCTTGAGTACTACTCGGTCAAACATGGGCAGCGCCGGAAGTACTTGGACTCCATCGGTGTCAGTTATAGCTCGTTTAAGCGTTGGCGGAAGCAGTTCGCCGGCGGGGATCTAGCCACAGGGCTTACGCCAAGGCACAATATCCCTGTGTGCCCAGAAAACATCAATGAGTACAAGCGCCTCCGCAAAAGCAATGAAGCCTTAAGCGATGAAATAGCCAGGCTCAAACAGCAGTTAGCGGAAAAGGACGAAATCATTGCTCGTAAGGCCGAGCAGACTGAAGCTCACTGTCGGGCAGTTGATGCCATGGGAAAAGCTATCGCCATCATGCAGAAGTATTCCGAGGATTAACGCGTGGTGGCCGTACTTTAACTGCTGAGCAACGTGCTGATTATGTTGAGTTTCTTAAAAGCGAAGAACTCATCGTCGAAGGCTTGGTTGAGGCGGGCTACTCTTTAACCCGCGCGTTGAAGATTATTGGTCTTGGTCGAACGACCTGGTATTACCGGCACAATCCTCGACCATGCAAGGCACCTAGTGCGTCTTTGCCTCATCCTCGCAAGCTAGATGAAAGTGACTACACACGCATTGCTGAGCTGCTTGTTCGCGGGCGGGCGCAAGGCTTGTCAGTTGCCAGAATCTTTTTTGATCATCTTGATGGTCCCGATCCGCTTTTAGCGTCGATTCGGACGTTCTACCGGATTAACGCTCAACTGTTTCCAGCATTAGAACGGCGCAGGCGGCCAACTACACCAGCGCGAGGGGTTCCTATTATCACCGCAGATAGGCCCGGGCAAGTACTGTGCTGGGACATCACGTGGCTGCCAGGATCTTTTGTCACCAAAGGCTTTCATCTTTACACGGTGTTGGATTTGTACTCGCGCAAAGTCGTGGGATGGACTGTCCAACACCGACAGGAAAAGACCATCGCTACACGCCTGATCGAACAAGTCATTGCTGACCAGGAACTCAACGGTCACAGCGTTGACGTCGTACACACCGACAACGGCAAAGTCATGACCTCACACATGATGAAGGCCATGCTGGATGAACGCGGCGTGCAGCTGTCATTGATTCGGCCGAATGTTTCGAATGACAACCCATTTGAAGAGTCATCCCATCGCACAATCAAGCATCACCGCTATGCGTTAGAAACCTATGATGATATCCAGCATGCACAGAAGGTCATCGGCAGGATTATCGACGAATACAATAACCGTGACCGCCACAGCGGGCTTAATGGATACACACCTAGTGAAGTGTATTCAGGCACGTGGCGCGACATCCTTGAGCATCGCCGAGAAAAGGAAACCGTCTACTACGCGACGCACCCTCACCGCAGGCCCCGGACATCCGTCTACAAGCCACCACCTAAAACAGTAGGAATCAACAACGGCAAACCCCTAGCGCCCGAGACAACGAGCGCGTAAAGTAACAACCACATCAAACAGGGGGATGTTCACAACTCAAAGGCAGGCGCCG
>NZ_KV821949.1:0-293 GCF_001815785.1 Corynebacterium sp. HMSC056F09 | reverse complement strand
GACCAGTACACTCCTGAGTATGAGAACGGCTCTGGTAAGCCGGGTGATGACGTCGAGATTAAGAAGCCGACGTTTAAGGACGGCGACGGCAAGGAGACCACTCCGCCGGAGGGCACCAAGTTTGAAAAGGGCGAGGGCGCGCCGGAGGGTGTGACCGTTAACGAGGATGGTTCCGTCAAGGTGACCATTCCTGAGGGCGCTGAGCCTGGTACGAAGATTGAGGTTCCGGTTAAGGTGACTTATCCGGATGGTTCGACTGATGATGCCACGGTGACTGTCACGGTTGAGCAGCC
>NZ_KV821948.1:154303-168119 GCF_001815785.1 Corynebacterium sp. HMSC056F09 | reverse complement strand
CTGTTCCGGTTGAGGTGACTTACCCGGATGGTTCTAAGGACAACGTTGATGTCACCGTCACCGTCACTAACCCTGATCCCGATGCGGATCCGGAATGGGGCGATGGTGAAGGAGAACCTGGCGACAAGGTCAAGGTCCCGAACACTGGCGGTGATGTGCCGGAAGGCTCTACGGTTGAGGTAGAGGGTCCGGGTAAGGTCGAGATCGACGATGAGGGCAATCTGATTGTCACTATCGATGAAGACGCTAAGCCTGGCGACAAGATCGTCATCGTTGTGAAGGATCCGGACGGTAACACGATCGATGAATCCACCGTGACGGTCAAGGAGAAGGAGGACAAGCCGTCCAAGCCGATTATTCCGGGTGGACCGACCTGGCCGATTGACCCGAACAAGCCGGGTGAGGACGATCCGTCTGAGACTCCGGAGGTCATCAAGCCGACGATTGATCCGGCTAAGGATGGTGACAAGGAGATCACTGGTACCGGTAAGCCTGGTACGGATCTCACCGTTACTGTCACGGACAAGGACGGCAAGAAGACCGAGAAGACTGTTACCGTCGGTGACGATGGTAAGTGGAAGGTCGTTGTTGACAAGGAGCTGAAGACTGGCGACAAGATTGTTGCCAAGGATAAGGATGGCAACGAGGCTGAGCGTGTCGTCACTGGCGATTCCAAGCCGGCTCCGAAGCCTGATGACTCCTCTGACTGGACTGGTTCTTCGAACCTGTCTGAGCGTTGCATCAACACCGGTCTGGGTATTGGTATCCCGCTGCTGTTCCTGATTCCGGTTGGTCTGGCTTCCCAGATGAATATTCCGGGTCTGTCGGAGTTTGTTGCTCCGATTAACAAGCAGATTCAGGATCTGAATACCCGTCTGCAGCAGCAGACCAACACCTTTAACGGCCCGTTGGCTGACCAGGTCAATGGTATTAATGCGCAGCTGAAGCGTTTCGGTGCTGATTACCAGCAGGCTGCTGGTGCTGTGGCTCTGATTGCTGCTGGTGCTCTGGCTATCGGCCTGTTGGCTGATGCGTGTGCACCGGGTGCTGACGAGGGTTCCTCCAAGTAGGAGAACCGTAGGATGTGTTTCCTCTAACAACACCGCTAAGGGAGGAGCGTTAACCTCCCACCCAACTTGAGAGCTGATGGAGTAGGGCATTGCTGCCGGGGTGTTGTGCCCCGGCAGCAAGACCTAGTCCATAACTTGATTGTGCTTATTTGATAATTCCGAAATACATGTCGTTATTTCATTAAGTCTTGGGTCGCCACCGAAGCTTTTCCTTTCCTTAAGCTGCGCGTGTGGAGGCTCATGGCCACTGGCATTTTGCTGGTGTGCAAGTACCCCGTCGCGTAGGTCAGAGGATGCGGCGGGGTACATTTTTGTTTTGACGTGACTTGGCGTCGTGTTCTGATGAAGCTGCTTTAGTCTTCGTCTGTCTCGGCTGTCAGTGCCCTGCTGGGTATGAGCTCTAATTCTCGTGCCACTGCTCCAAGCGCTCCAGTAGGATGCGGTCGGAATCCACCTTGGCCTCGTGGTTGGCTGCGATTGTGCCGCCCATCATTGCTTCCCAGGAGGGGCCGATGAGTTGGTCAATGCTCTCGTGGAAAAGGTGGCCGGCGCCTTTGTAGATGTGGGGCTCAAGATTCTCGTTTTGTGCGGCCAGAGCTTCCGCGGCCACGTCGCCTTGCCACATGGCGTCCGCGGTGCCGGCGAACAGAAGTCCGTTGCCTTTGAAATTGCTCAGGTCGATGACTGACTCGGCGCTGGCTGCAGCAGCGTCGGCCTCATAGCCGGCGCGGTAGGACACGGGCAGGCCAAGCGCGAAGCGGAGCATAACTTTGCCCATTTCTTTTCCTTGTAATTTCGCAAAAGGAACGGGCTCACCGTGCCAGGAGAAACTACTCGTGGAGCCGCTGCCGCGCTGGTAGGTGAGGCTGCCGTAGGTGTGATCCGCTGGCGTGTAGAGAACGATGTTGTCGATCTGCGGGTAGCGGGCGGCGAGATTGGCAGTAAGTTCCGCGCCTTTGGACGTACCGATAACAGTCAGCGGTGCGCTGCCGTTGCCGTGTTCCTCAGCGTAGGCGAAGACCTCGTCAAAGAACTCGAGTGGGACCTCGTCGATGAATTCCTTTTGCCCGGGCTTGCCAAAGAAGTACAAGGCGAGGACATCGTACCCGGCATCCCGTAGCATCCGTGCCTGTTCCACGTTGGCGCCGCCGTCCGAGCCGCCGAATACGATGACGGTGCCTGGGCGTGTCTGTGTAGATTGTTGTTCCTGTCCGGTGGCGATCGGCGTGAGGTGGAAGCCCTTCATGTAGCGGCCGTCAATTCTTGAAACGCCATCCTCTTTGAGAATGCGATCATCGCCACCTGCTGGTGGCTTGGGGGCAGCAAAGCGTCTGGAGTTGATGGAGCGGATTACCCAGACACCGGCGGCGGGGGGGGGCAGCGATGCACACAAGAGGTATGCCGATTGCTTTGGAGATGACTTTGATTGCGGGCATAGAGGGGCGAGCTCCTTTGTGATTGGCTTTCACTCCAGTTTACCGATGCTTTTGGCTGGTGAAGTGTTGCGAGATGGCTTGATGGAGTGCTGGTGGCATGGGGGAGTAGAGGGGCTGCAGTGTGCTGCTAGGTGGCCGGCTTGCTAAGCTGTCAGTGCTTTTGAGCGTGCTGTGCCAGCACTTTTTTGGGTGCTGCCGGCTGTATATAAAACATCAAATTAAACATCGTCACGGGTGCTTCCTCGTTCACACTGTGTTCTGCCTTTGAGGCTGTGCATGGGTGTTTCCGGAGGAGGCTGAGATGCCGCGGTGCAGCGGCGAACCGTCGAACCTGATCCGGATAATGCCGGCGAAAGGGAGGAATCATGAACTCTGTATCTCATAATGCGTCTATGCCTAGTGGCGCTGCTGGGTCTAGTGGCGCATCGGTGTCTGGTGGCGCTGCTGCTCCGCGCAGTTTGAATTGGCGCGTCGTCGACATCGTGGTGGCCTCCGTGCTGGGTGTGGCGTGCGGAATCGTGTTCCTAGCGTGGAACACGGTGGGCTATGCCTGGTTCCAGGCCATGGATGCGCTCACGCCAGGCCTGGGTGGCATTGCCACCGGCATTTGGCTTCTTGGTGGCGTCGTTGGCGGTTTGATTATCCGTAAGCCGGGTGCCGCACTCTACGTGGAGCTGCTGGCGGCCATTGTATCGGCGGTGCTGGGCTCCCAGTGGGGTATTAGTACGTTGTACTCCGGCATCGCGCAGGGCATTGGTGTGGAGATTGTGCTGGCCATCTTCCTCTACCGTCGCTTTAGCCTGGGCATTGCGATGCTCGGCGGCATGGCTGCTGGTTGGGGCGCGTTTGTGCTGGAGCTGTTTACCTCCGGAAACCTGGGCAAGACCCTGCAGTTCAACATCATCTACCTCGTCACGCTGAGCATCTCCGGCGCCATTCTGGCAGGAGCCGTGGGCTACATCGTGGTCAATGCGCTGGCGAAGACCGGTGCGCTGGACCGTTTTGCGGTCGGCCGCGAACAGCACAGTGCTTAAGCAAACGTTGCTTGTTGTGCGTTGCTTGCTGTGGGTGCTTGTTGATTGTTGATGCTGAGCATTGACTGGTAGCTGAAGTAATGGCTGGTGGCTGATTCTGATGGCTGATGTGGGTTCGGTAGAAGGGATGTCCGCGGGCGCGACGAAGCTTGTCGCGCGCGGCTATGGCTGGACGCATGCGGGGAGGCGTGCGCCGGCGCTGGCGGATATTGACTTGGTTATATCACCGGGGGAGAAGGTCCTGCTGTGCGGTGATTCCGGGTCCGGGAAGTCCACGCTGCTGGCAGCTATCGCGGGCGTGCTCGGCGGGGATGATGAGGGAACCCGGGTGGGGGAGATTCTTCTTGAGGATGCCTCTGGTCACATCGAGCCGCCCGGCCGGACGATTCCGGTAGGGCTGGTGCTGCAGGATCCAGACTCCCAGGTGATTGCCGCGCGCGTGGGCGATGACGTTGCCTTTGGCTGCGAGAATTTGGCCTATCCGCGCTCTGAGATTTGGCAGCGGGTAACTGCGGCGCTATCGATGGTGGGGCCCGCGGTGGACCTGTCTTTTCCCACGGAGCGTCTGTCCGGCGGGCAGAAGCAACGCTTGGCCCTAGCCGGTGTCATCGCGATGGGTGCGGGCATGGTGTTGCTCGATGAGCCGACCGCGAACTTGGACCCGGAGGGCGCGCGCGAGGTTATTGAGGCCGTGTCCACCATGGTGGAGCGCACCGGGGCCACCCTTATCGTGGTGGAACACCAGCACGCGGCGTGGAGGGGTGTGCTTGACCGCGCGATTGAGCTGAAGGATGGGCGCATCGTCGCCGACGGTCCCGTGGAGGCTGTTGTTGCTTCGCGCTCTATCAGCGGTTTGCCGCGGGCGCGGGATGCTGGCGGGACGTCGCCAAGCAGCACTGGAAGAGCACCCGAATCGGCGGCGCTGTGGAGCACGGACCTGGTCACCCGTTTCGGGCCGCCGCGCAGCTACGCGCTGCCCCGGGGGATGTCCACGGTGATTACCGGGCCGAATGGTGCGGGCAAGACCACGTGGCTGATGACGGTGGCGGGGTTGCTTCCAGCAGTGGCCGGGGAGATTGGTGTGGCAGAGTACGTGCGGCGGGGGCTGAAAGGCTCGCCGTTGACGTGGAAGTCCCGGGAATTGGCGGACCGCATTGGCTTCGTCTTCCAGAACCCCGAGCACCAATTCGTCGCCCGCACGGTGGCAGAGGAGCTGCGCGTGGCACCCCGTGTCATGCACCGCGAGGTGCCAGAGGGGCGCATCGCGGAACTCGTGGAGGCACTACGCCTGGGGCATGTGCTCAACGCCAATCCGTTTACGCTCTCCGGTGGGGAGAAGCGCCGGTTGTCGGTGGCCACTGCGTTGGTCACGGCGCCGGAGGTGCTGCTTCTCGACGAACCCACCTTCGGCCAAGACCCCCACACCTTCACCGAGTTGGTGTGGTTGCTGCGGCGCATGGCGGATGAGGGGACGACGATTGCGTCGGTGACCCACGATCCGTTGTTCATCTCCGCATTGGGTGACCACCGAGTGGAGGTGAGCCGTGGCTGAGACAACTACGTCGTCGGCGAACGCAGACGGCGCTGGTCGCGCCGATCGTGCTGGCCGTGCAGGTTTACTGCACGGCGTGAACCCGCTGACCCGAATTTTCCTCATGTTCGTGTGGGTGAGCCCGCTGTTGCTCTCCGTGGATTGGGTCTCTGCGGCAGTGTCCTTGGCCATGACTTTAGTTTTTGCGCCCCTGTGCGGGGTGTCGTGGCCGCGCCTGTTTAAAGCTGGCTGGTTCCTTTTTCTTATCGCTCCGTTGTCCGGCATTTCGATGCTGCTTTACGGCGCACCGGGCGGGCGGGAGTACTTCAGCTGGTGGCTGATCACGGTTACGGACAACTCGATGGAGCTGGCCATCGCCATTACGATGCGCGTGCTGGCGGTGGCGCTGCCCATGGTGGTGCTGGCGCGGGATATTGACCCGACGGAGTTGGGCGACGCCCTCTCGCAGATCCTCAAGCTACCTTCCCGCTTCGTCATCGGTGCGGTGGCCGGGGTGCGCATGATGACGTTGTTCAAATCCGATTGGCAGTACCTGGCCATGGCGCGGCGCGCGCGTGGGCTGACCGACGAGGGCCGCATCAAGCACCTCATCACCATGTCCTTCGGGCTCTTGGTGCTAGCCCTGCGGCGCGGGGGCAAGCTGGCCACGGCGATGGAGGCGCGCGGTTTCGGGCGAACCCCACCGGGCGGTGGGCAACGCACATGGGCGCGGCCGTCCCGCCTTGCCAGCAGAGACTGGCTGGTGATGGTGGTGGGAACGGGCCTTGCGGCGCTTCCGGTGGTAGTTTCGGTTCTCAGTGGGTCCTGGAGATTCTTCGGACTCTAGGACGACTCTCTCAAAGCTGCACGCTAGACGTACCCAGAAGTGGTGAAGAAATACATGCAGGACGCGGACCGCACGGCCGACCAGGACAGTGGTAAGGACACTGCCCAGACGCACGCCGCCGAGATGGATCGGCTCTTGGCCGATGTGGTGGCGCTCGCCGCGTCGCGCAAGCGCCCGATGCGCCCAGTCACCGTGCTTATCGACGGCCCTTCGGGCGCCGGCAAGACCTGGGCTTCTGCAGCGCTGGCTGAGCGTACCGGGTGGCGGGTAGTCCACCTTGACGAGTTCTACCCCGGCTGGCATGGGCTGCAAGAGGGTTCAGAGATGGTTTCAGAGCAAGTGCTGCGGGAGAATAACCCGGGCTATTGGCGCTGGGACTGGGATGCCAACGCGCCGAAGGACTGGGCGAGCCTGGATGAGCGCGATGATCTGATCGTCGAAGGAGTTGGTTCTGTCACCGAGGCCACCGTGGCCGCCGCCAAAGAGCGCGGCTCCGTGGTGACGGTGCGTATCGACGGGCCACGCGAGAAGCGCCGCGAGCGCGCCCTGGAGCGCGACCCTGGCTATGAAGAGTGGTTTGAAACCTGGGAGCGGCAGGAAAAAGAGCACTTCGCCGAGCGCGCGGTGGAGGCGGACTTAACCTGGGAGTGGCACTAGCGGTTGGGGATTTGGGCAGATCAAAGGGGTGGTGGTAGTCTGTCCAAGGTTTCATCTTTATAGGAGATGAAAAGTCTGATCGGTATCTCAACCATCCGCTGGGAGAGATTCGTTCTGGACATGCGGAAGGGCCCCGGAGAAGAGCCCCTATTTTTGCATGTTTGGACGTGTGAAAGCGGTCAGTTCAAGCCGAAGTCATAGAGAAAGACTAGATTTATGCCAACTATTCAGCAGCTGGTCCGCAAGGGCCGCCACGACAAGAAGGCCAAGGTTGCTACGGCCGCCCTGAAGGGCTCCCCGCAGCGCCGTGGCGTGTGCACCCGCGTGTACACCACCACCCCGAAGAAGCCGAACTCGGCTCTGCGTAAGGTTGCCCGTGTGCGCCTGACCTCCGGTATCGAGGTTTCCGCCTACATTCCGGGCGAGGGCCACAACCTGCAGGAGCACTCCATGGTGCTCGTCCGCGGTGGTCGTGTGAAGGACCTCCCGGGTGTTCGCTACAAGATTATCCGCGGCGCACTGGATACCCAGGGCGTGAAGGACCGTAAGCAGGCTCGTTCCCGCTACGGCGCAAAGAAGGGACAGTAATCAACAATGCGTAAGAATGCTGCACCGAAGCGTCCTGTAGTTAAGGACCCGGTTTACAACTCCGAGCAGGTCACCATGCTCGTGAACAAGATCCTGCGTGACGGCAAGAAGTCCACCGCTGAGCGCATTGTGTACGGCGCTCTCGAGGTCTGCCGTGAGAAGACCGGTACCGACCCGGTCGGCACCCTGGAGAAGGCCCTGGGCAACATTCGCCCGGACCTCGAGGTTCGCTCCCGTCGTGTGGGCGGCGCTACCTACCAGGTTCCGGTTGAGGTTAAGCCGGCACGTGCCAACACCCTGGCTCTGCGTTGGCTGGTTACCTTTACCCGTCAGCGTCGTGAGAACTCCATGATCGAGCGTCTCGCAAACGAGATCCTCGATGCATCCAACGGCCTGGGTGCTTCCGTGAAGCGCCGTGAGGATACTCACAAGATGGCTGAGGCTAACCGCGCCTTCGCTCACTACCGCTGGTAATCCCTCCGGTATAACCCGCCACATGGCATCATGGCTCGAACAGCGATATTATCGTTTACCTGCGCTGACACTGCGTGTTCTCGCTCCCCTTGGCGGAGCGCTCCACGCTAAACAGTGCGGAACCTAAACTTGAATAGCGTTGTTCGGGCCATTTTTATGGCGTGGGCTCCACGTCTCACGCTGACGTAGAAGCCCAGACGTGGCAAAATAGACCAAGACCTATCCATGAAGACGTCACCTATGTTTCGTCAGTGCATAACTGGCGTCGGCGTCGACGACAATTAAGTTGGGGTATTAACTGTGGCACAAGAAGTGCTTAAGGATCTGAACAAGGTCCGCAACATCGGCATCATGGCGCACATCGATGCGGGTAAGACCACTACCACCGAGCGCATCCTCTTCTACACCGGTATTAACCGCAAGGTCGGTGAGACCCACGATGGTGGCGCCACCACTGACTGGATGGAGCAGGAGAAGGAGCGCGGCATCACCATTACGTCCGCTGCTGTGACCTGTTTCTGGAACAACAACCAGATCAACATCATTGACACCCCGGGCCACGTGGACTTCACCGTTGAGGTTGAGCGCTCCCTGCGTGTTCTCGACGGCGCTGTTGCTGTCTTCGACGGCAAGGAAGGTGTGGAGCCGCAGTCCGAGCAGGTGTGGCGCCAGGCTGCTAAGTACGACGTCCCTCGTATCTGCTTCGTCAACAAGATGGACAAGATGGGCGCGGACTTCTACTTCACCGTCCAGACCATCATTGATCGCCTCGGCGCTAAGCCGTTGGTCATGCAGCTGCCGATCGGTGCTGAAGATGACTTCGATGGCGTCGTCGACCTGATCAACATGAAGGCGCTGACCTGGCGCGGCAAGGTAGAAACCGGAACCGAAGCCACTATCGAGGAGATCCCTGCCGAGTTGCAGGAGAAGGCTGAAGAGTACCGCGAGAAGCTGCTCGAGACCGTCGCTGAGTCCGACGAAGAGCTCATGGAGAAGTACTTCGGCGGCGAAGAGCTGACCATTGAGGAAATCAAGGGCGCTATCCGCAAGCTGACCGTGAGCTCCGAGATCTACCCGGTCCTCTGCGGTACCGCTTACCGCAACAAGGGTGTCCAGCCGCTGCTCGACGCTATTGTTGACTACCTCCCGAACCCGCTGGACATCGGCGAGGTCAACGGCACCTCCCTCGACGGTGAGGAGACCCTGACTCGTAAGCCTTCCGTCCAGGAGCCGTTCTCCGCACTGGCCTTCAAGATTGCCGTGCACCCGTTCTTCGGCAAGCTCACCTACGTGCGTGTCTACTCCGGCCAGGCTATCCCGGGCGAGCAGATGCTCAACTCCACCAAGAACAAGAAGGAGCGCGTGGGCAAGCTCTTCCAGATGCACGCGAACAAGGAGAACCCGGTCGAGCACGCCGACGCCGGTAACATCTACGCGTTCATCGGCCTGAAGGAAACCACCACCGGTGACACCCTGTGTAACCCGGACAACCCGATCATCCTTGAGTCCATGGACTTCCCGGATCCGGTTATCCAGGTTGCTATTGAGCCGAAGACCAAGGCTGACCAGGAGAAGCTGGGTACCGCTATCCAGAAGCTCGCTGAAGAGGACCCGACCTTCACCGTTCACCTCGACGAGGAGTCCGGCCAGACCGTTATCGGCGGTATGGGCGAGTTGCACCTCGACGTTCTGGTTGACCGCATGAAGCGCGAGTTCAAGGTTGAGGCCAACATCGGTAACCCGCAGGTTGCTTACCGCGAGACCATCCGCAAGAAGGTCGAGTCCCTGGAATACACCCACAAGAAGCAGACCGGTGGTTCTGGCCAGTTCGCAAAGGTCATCGTTACCATCGAGCCGTACAACCCGGAGCCGGAAGAGCTGGAAGAGGGCGAGTCCGCAACCTACAAGTTCGAGAACTCCGTCACCGGTGGCCGCGTTCCGAAGGAGTACATCCCGTCCGTCGACGCTGGTATCCAGGACGCCATGCAGTACGGCTTCGTCGCTGGCTTCCCGCTGGTGAACATCAAGGCCACCCTCGAGGATGGCGCTTACCACGACGTTGACTCCTCTGAGATGGCCTTCAAGCTCGCCGGCTCCCAGGTCCTTAAGGAGGCCGTCGCTAAGGCTAAGCCGGTTCTGCTGGAGCCGATCATGGCCGTTGAGGTTGTGACCCCGGAGGAGTACATGGGTACCGTCAACGGTGACATCTCCTCCCGTCGTGGCCAGGTCTTCGCTATGGAAGACCGCTCCGGCGCCAAGGTCGTCAAGGCTAAGGTTCCGCTGTCCGAGATGTTCGGCTACATCGGTGACCTGCGTTCTTCCACCGCTGGCCGTGCAAACTTCACCATGGTCTTCGACTCCTACGCTGAGGTTCCGTCCTCCGTGGCACAGGAGATCATCGAGGAGCGCACCGGCGCCAAGGCCTAACTTTTAGGCCCCTGCCGCAAAGGCGTACATGCGGGGCTGGTAGTCTTCGCCAGTGGAAGACCAGTTCCGCGCCTTGGGGTAGCGGTCGGCTGAGCGCACACGCTTGATGTGGGTTGAGCCGGCCGTTACCCTCCCAGGATCCGTTAATTTGATTCTTGTCGAGGGTCAACGTCCGCACGTGTTGGGCGGGGTTACCTCCTATTTAGGCAGTTTGAAAAAACTGCGGCATAAATCTAGGATCGTGTAACTGGCACGTAAGAAAGCGTCATTAGCGCTTATGAGCTTCGGCTCGAAGTGCCAATGGCAATACAAACCACGTGGCTGCGAAATACGTAGCCGCCATAGAGTCCAGGAGGACAAACAGTGGCAAAGGAGAAGTTCGAGCGTACGAAGCCGCATGTGAACATCGGCACCATCGGACACGTCGACCACGGCAAGACCACCACCACCGCAGCGATCACCAAGGTTCTGGCTGACGCTTACCCGGAGGAGAACACCGCTTTCGCCTTCGACATGATCGATAAGGCTCCTGAGGAGAAGGAGCGCGGTATTACCATCAACATCTCCCACGTTGAGTACTCCACCCCGAAGCGCCACTACGCACACGTGGACGCCCCGGGCCACGCCGACTACATCAAGAACATGATTACCGGTGCTGCTCAGATGGACGGCGCTATCCTGGTTGTTGCTGCAACCGATGGCCCGATGCCGCAGACCCGCGAGCACGTTCTGCTGGCTCGCCAGGTTGGCGTTCCGTACATCCTCGTTGCACTGAACAAGTGTGACATGGTTGACGATGAGGAAATCATCGAGCTCGTCGAGATGGAGATCCGTGAGCTGCTCGCTGAGCAGGACTACGATGAGGAAGCTCCGATCGTTCACATTTCCGCTCTGAAGGCTCTTGAGGGCGACGAGAAGTGGGTACAGTCTGTTATCGACCTGATGCAGGCTTGCGATGACTCCATCCCGGATCCGGTCCGCGAGCTGGACAAGCCGTTCCTGATGCCGATCGAGGACATCTTCACCATTACCGGCCGCGGTACCGTTGTTACCGGCCGTGTTGAGCGTGGCTCCCTGAACGTCAACGAGGACATCGAGATCATCGGCATCAAGGAGAAGTCGATGTCCACCACCGTTACCGGTATCGAGATGTTCCGCAAGATGATGGACTACACCGAGGCTGGCGACAACTGTGGTCTGCTTCTGCGTGGTACCAAGCGTGAAGAGGTTGAGCGTGGCCAGGTTTGCATCAAGCCGGGCGCTTACACCCCGCACACCAAGTTCGAGGGTTCCGTCTACGTCCTGAAGAAGGAAGAGGGCGGCCGCCACACCCCATTCATGGACAACTACCGTCCGCAGTTCTACTTCCGCACCACCGACGTTACCGGCGTCGTCAAGCTGCCTGAGGGCACCGAGATGGTTATGCCGGGCGACAACGTTGAGATGTCCGTAGAGCTCATCCAGCCGGTCGCTATGGACGAGGGCCTGCGCTTCGCTATCCGTGAGGGCTCCCGTACCGTCGGCGCTGGCCGCGTTACCAAGATCCTGGGCTAATTCTTGCTAGGGCTTAAGGCCCTTCCTGATTAGCAGGTCTGTGAGCCGCTCAATCCCTGATGGGGTTGGGCGGCTTTGGTGATCGTGGGCCTACTAGGCTTGAGAGTTATGTTCGACCCAACCCGCATTGACCGCACCCTCGCCGCACTGCGCGCCGCGTGGGAAGGCCAACCGGACCTTCCCCTGGGAACCTTGTTTGGCATGTTGGCGGCGGAGGGCTACGGCTGGGGCGTGCCTGACGACGAACTCACCGCGCGGCTGGAGGCGATGGCGGCTGTGCATCCCCCGCTTGTGCCTCTCGACGCCAATCTCGTCACCGAGGGCCTCTGGCTCGTCGTTACGCCCACACACCGCGTGACGCTAGCTCCTACGGCTGCCGCCTCTCGCAGTGTGGAGCAGCGCCGACAGGCGACGTCCGTGGCGGTGGTAAGGCCGGTATCCAAGGAGGGCCAGCGTGGCCAGCCGGTGGCGTGGACGGTGTCAGCCCTCCGGCCCGTTGGGCCAGGACGACCGCTCGTGATTGCCGATGCCGAAGGCTTCGAGCATCGGTTTGGTGTCGTTGAATCCGTTACGCGGTTGCGAGAAGACCATCGCAACCTGACCGGTCTTAAGCGGCGCAGCGTGGGGGACCGAGTGTGGTTCATCCGTACCGATTCCGAAACCATCATCCTTGACCATGGCCTCCACATCGTGGAGCGCAAGAACCGGGCGCTTATCCGTACCGACTTCTCATGGCACACTATCGAGGCCGGGGAAGTCGGGGAACCGCTTCGCGTCCACCTTTCCCGGGGCACGCTGCACACCTTTGGGCGTATCCAGGAGGTCATTCTCGCTGAATCCGCGCCTTGGAACGAGTCCGCCTCGCCTTACTAGCGAGGCCCTGTTCAGCCCGCCGAAATCCTCGCGACGCTCGTAACCCGCTAGGTCTTCTGCACTTCTCGAGCAGATAGCCGCTAGCACGCTGTTCCGCGCGTTAGATTGCCCGATGTCTCCGTCAACCTTCATTCGGTTGGCGGGTGTCGCTCTTTAAGGGCTTAACTCCACCCCCAGCGGGGAGCGCCTGAATCATGGTCAGGGATCGCCGATATGCCCGTCAGCATGGCTTTGACTGACGGGTTTTCTATCTATCGGGAGCGCCTTTGTTGCAGGTTACCGGCGCTTTTACTCTTTTGTGTTTGGTGGCTGAGTGTTAGCTGCTGTCGGGTGGTGGGTCCGGTGGCTGGGCTGGCGCTGTGGCTGCTTTTTCGGCGTTGAGTCTGGCGACTGCTTCTTGGTATTCGGGCATTGCGGTGATTGGTGTACCCCACGGTGGGATGAAGCTGACTCCGGTGTTGAGCCGGTACATGTAGCCGCGCCTGGTAGGCCTTTGTGGGTCATCGTCGTTAATACCGTTGTGGTAGGCGCACAAAAACGTCAGGTTCTTAATGTTGGTGTAGCCACCAGCCTGCCAAGGGATGAGGTGATGGATTTGGCAGTAGTCGGCTGGTTTATTGCAGCCAGGGCGTGAGCAGGTGTGGAATTCCGCGTGCAGGGTGAGGCGTTGGTTGAAGTTTGCTCCGCGTTCTAGCCGCCAGGTGTTGATGGGTCCTTCGATGGGGTGCACGATGGTGGCGTAACCGATTTCGGCAAACTTGTGGGTGAGGAATTCTGCCCCTGTCATGCGCGCGCCGTTGGTGAGGTTGAGCTCTATTTCGTCCCCGTCACCGTTAATGATCTGGTCCAACTCGTTCAGTGTGACGATGACTTGGGTGCGCACCGCTGGCTTAGTGCCGGTGGTTTGGTTGAAGAAGACGTCGTTGGCGGCTTGTAGAAGGTCGGTGTTGTTGGTGGATTCTAGGACTGCGCGCATGTTGGCAATGGTGGTGGCATCGTCAGTAATGGAGAGCGTGTTAGGGCCTTGCTCTCGGTAGGTGATGCGCACACCGGGTTTGGCGGTTCTTTTACGCTTGAGTTCTTTAAGCCGTGCTGTGGCAACGGTGGGGATGTGGTGTGCGGGTGTGGCGGCGAGTTTGGCTCGGAGGTTCCACGCATCCAAGGTCTTCTTTACTTTTGAAACATAGGTTTCAATCAGTGTGAGGGTGCCCAAGCTGTGGCGTTGGGCAAGGGCGGCTGCACGTGCTTTCTTTTGCTTGCCGGTGTAGCGGGTGGGTCCGAAGTACACCTGGTGTAGGCCTGCGAGTTCGGTGGCGTCGGCTGGG
>NZ_KV821948.1:8713-154203 GCF_001815785.1 Corynebacterium sp. HMSC056F09 | reverse complement strand
GCCTGCGAGTTCGGTGGCGTCGGCTGGGTCGGCGCCGAGCGCGCGGAGCTTTTCGGGTGTGCCAGGTATATGCTCCACCAGCGCAATCCCCGAGTTGCGAAGGCGGATGTAGGTGTCGATATCCCCCATGGGCACGAAGATTAAACCAGCACCCGCAACCCCGCAACCGGAAGAAGAAAAACCCTGCTCGCGAGTAGTTTTGTGAGCAGGGTAGGTGGTATCTAGAGGACCGCGTTGCGCACCTTCGTGAAGTGGACCTTGTATCGCGTATCCACATCCACGTCAGGGAACGCGGCACGGAAGTCTCGGTCGTTGACTTCGATGGCGTCCTTGATTCGCAGCAACGGGGTATCGGGATCTGCCAGGACCTCGTACTGCAGAGTCGGCCGCGAGCGGTCGTAGGCGACGAGCCGCGAGACCTTCTCCACGCCCTCAACCTCAGCGAGGGTATCCGCCACCGCGCCTGCAATAGCGGACATCTCAGTTTTAATCGCGCCCTCCTCATTCGATTGTTCCGAAGAGACCGAGCTAAACCGATGGTGCCGCAGGTTGCTGATCACAAGCCACAGACCGGCTAGGGCGCAGACAATCGTCGCCAAGCCCAGCGCATAGGGCCACCAGCCCTGCTCCGGTAAGCCCGCCCATGTGTCGTGGTCAACCCACGTTGCCAGGTAGGTGGCAAAAGACACGTCGAAGTGAATGAGAATCGGCCACGCGCCCAGAGCAATGAGAAGGACTCCCACAATGGCAAGGATCGTACGGTCCACGCCGGCAAGCGCCTTAGACATTAGCGATCTCCTCCTGTTCATCCTCAAGCACGACGGTGATGTCCGGAGCCGGGGTAATGGCCGCGAGTGCCGCGGTCACTGCCTCAGTTACGCGCTCTTTAAGCTGCGCGTCGTCGGCATCGCCCGTCGCAGTCACCGTTATGCGCGCATGGTCCTTAGAGATCCGCGCCCTACTACGCGCCGCCGTGGTTCCCGGCACCCGACGCGCCGTTGCCGACGCCACCCGCGCAATGTCCACCGCGCGCAACCACATCGACGCATCCTCGGAGCCAATCCGCACGTGCGTCGTCTTCCGCGGCGCACATGCCGCCCACAACAAAATCAGTCCGATGAGGATGGCCGCACCGCCAGCCACCAGCATCCACCCGTGGATCTCCGGGGAGGACATCACATCGATGAACGGCTGCAACCACGACGCAGCGCCCTCATCGGCACCCACGACCCAGGCCTCACGCCCCACGACCACGGCGGCGACGAGCAGGACGACGCCCAGGATGATGGTCCAGCCGCGCGCCGGCGGGGAGGCCTTCGGGCGTTGACCAAAGCCAACGGGCAGGGAGCTCTCACTCATAATGGCCTCCTTCGTTAATAGTGATGGCGCGCAGCGGAGTCGGGCGCGGAACGTCTACCCGGCGTGTGAACTGGGCCGAGGGGCGAATCTCAATCGGGCGCAGCTGGAGCGGCTCGGCGTGCGGGGAGCGCAGCGCTGGTGCCTGTGGAACGTCCACGTGCCGCGGCTGGACCGGGCGGGGAGTAGTGATGCGGCGCAACGCGAATTCCTGGGGCGACGCCACCGAACGAACGTTGACGGGTGCGGGGTCAGCAATAGCACGCAGCGGCCGCGGCGCTGGCGTGCGAATTGGCCGAAGCTCGTCGTAGCGCTGCTCTGAAGGGCCGAAACCTTCCGTGCGAACCGCAACCTCGGATGGCGCGGCAACACCCCGCACCCGCGGTCCCTCCGGTGCCGCCACAGCACGTACCGTAGCCTCGCGTGGGGCCGTAATGTGGCGCACGGGCGCGCCGTTCGCGGTGGTGATGGGCTTTAGGACACGCTCCGGCACAATCGCGGGGATCTGCGCCTGCAGCGGCGCCCGTGTCTCGACCGCCAAGGCAGTCGTGCGTTCGCCTGCCACGGCGCCACCCACGGTGACGTTGACGCGGGTGGTCCGGAAACCGGTGAAATCACGCACGGCCTCACGTATCGCCGTGCGAACGGCTGCCGCAACGTCGGTGACGGGGGAGGGCCAGTAGACGGCAATATCGACGTCGACAGCGACCATCTGCGTATCCGGATCCATCTGCGCCATCACGCGCGGAAAGGCGCGGCCGGCCAGGCCAGCTAGTTTGGCGTCGACAGCCGCGGTTCCCGGCACGCTCGCAATGGCGGCGTTAATAACCTTCTCCATCGCGCGCAGAGAAAAGCGGGTGCGGCCGTGTTTGGCGGTGCTCACTAGCCTCGGCCTCTATCCTGGCCGACCACGCCCTTCCATACCGCAGTGAGGTCGATGCGGCCGTCGAAATGCGCGCCAATCACGCCACCGACTGCGGCGAGCAGCACCGCGAGCGCGACGTACCACACGCCGAGGTAGATGAAAAAGGCCAGAACCAAGCCGGCGATCACGCCGAGGGAGGTGTAATTCTTCATGGTTTTCCTTTAGTTCTGTGTGTCGGTTCCTTTTAGACCGCGTCGTCGAAGACAACGTCCACGCGGCGCACCGCGGGCCAGGTGACGCGGACGGTGGTGCGGGTGGCGTCGCCAAGCTCGGCGAGGGGAACGCCAGCGCTGACATCAACGACGATGTGCAGCTCCAGGTGCGTGTCATCCTGCGGGCTGGGGCGGCGGATGCCGTGCACGCGCTCACCGGGGAAGAGCAGCGCGACCTCCCCGAACCGGCCGGGCGAAAGCTTGGCGACGCCCCTCAGATCCGTCACCGACTCCGCTATGGACGTGGCAATGGGGAGGGTGAGCTCGGCAGAGGTCACGTTATGCCTGGCCCTGGGTAACTGCCGGGGCCGTTTCGGCGGACTCGTCTTCTTCGCGCGGCAGCTTGACGTCGTGGACGACGACGTCGACGCGATCGACAGACAGACCGGTCATGCGCTCGACCGCATTCATGATGTTGCGGCGAATAGCCTCGGCAAGCTCGTGGATGGCCACGCCGTACTCGGCGATGATAGCGATATCAATGGAGGCGGTGCCGTTGTTCACCTCGACGGAAACACCCTGGCGTACGTCCTCGGAAGCACCGAAGGATTCACGGATGGAGCCCATCATGCGGGCGCCACCGCCGCCGAGCGCGGCGACGCCGGAGACCTCGCGGGCGGCGATGCCGGCGATCTTGGACACAACGACATCATCGATGCGGGTGGTGCCAAAATCGGTCTCCAGGTTCTTGTTACGCTCCGGGGCAGGGGCCGGGGTGGCGTCGTTAGCCGGGGCGGTCTGCTCGGCGACGTCCTTGGGGGTGGTGTTTTCAGCCATGATGGATCCCTCTCACTGTGTAGTTGATTTAGGTCTGTATCTACGCCACGAGCTTAACCGCGAACGCGGAACACGGGGCGGCGGAAAGTCAATCCTTGGCCAAAACGTGATGTTACCCACTGTTTCTGCAGGAGTTTGGAAAACGCGAGGTTACGTGCTTAAATACAGGGGTTGCTTTAACACAGCGACGTAGCCGCAGGCTGATGCTTGTAGGGCGTTGTTGCTGGTAAAGCGAACATGACACCTTTGTTGTGGAGTTCTTCTAGGACTACACGCGAAGGTCATCCGATCGGGCTAGGTCCGCGCTTGAGCAGAGACAATCCCGAGAAGATGGACCGGAGAAGGGGCATGGCAAATAAACAGCGGCAGTATATGAATAAGACTTTGGTTGCGGATCTTTAAGATCTAACGCCCCAGTCTTCTTCCTATTTACTTTGACTACGGGTCTTGTACCCCGTCACGAGCACTGCACTCTGGGCTTTTGCCTTAAGTCACTCTCGTGGTCGTCATGACAGTCAGACAACTGGCGTTGAGCCATGGCTTCCAGCCCGGACAACGTTATAGAGAAATCGAGAAGCAATTTCCCACCGCTTCACGCCCCGGATAGGCCGGGAATGTGAAAGTGGGGAAGCGAGGAAGAGGATAAGCGTGGCGGGACAAAAAATCCGCATTCGGCTGAAGGCCTACGACCACGAGGCCATCGACGCTTCTGCTAAGAAGATCGTCGAGACCGTTACCCGTACGGGTGCTCGTGTTGTCGGCCCGGTGCCGCTCCCAACCGAGAAGAACGTATACGCCGTTATTCGTTCTCCGCACAAGTACAAGGACTCTCGCGAGCACTTCGAGATGCGCACTCACAAGCGCCTCATCGACATTCTCGACCCGACCCCGAAGACCGTTGACGCCCTTATGCGCATCGACCTTCCGGCAAGCGTCGACGTGAATATCCAGTAAGCGATCGACACAACGTATTTGGTGGAGAACAAACAATGAGTGAAAACGAGATCAAGGGAATTCTGGGCACCAAGCTCGGCATGACCCAGGTCTTCGACGAGGAGAACCGCGTTGTGCCGGTGACTGTCGTCGAGGCTGGCCCGTGCGTGGTTACCCAGATCCGTACTGTAGAAACCGATGGCTACAACGCCATCCAGATTGCCTTCGGCGAGAAGGACCCGCGCAAGGTCAACAAGCCTGCAACCGGTCACTTCAAGAAGGCTGGCGTGACCCCGCGCCGTTACGTCGCTGAGATCCGCATGGACGATACCTCCGCATACGAGGTCGGCCAGGAGGTCAAGGTGGACATCTTCGAGGGCGTTACCTTCGTTGACGTCACCGGTACCACCAAGGGTCACGGCTACGCTGGCGCCATGAAGCGCCACGGCTTCGCAGGCCAGGGCGCTGCCCACGGTAACCAGGCTGCCCACCGCCGCGTTGGTGGCATTGGTGGCGCTTCGTTCCCGGGCCGCGTCTTCAAGGGTAAGCGCATGGCTGGCCGCATGGGCCAGGACCGCGTGACCACCCAGAACCTGAAGATTCAGAAGATTGATGCCGAGTCCAACCTGCTGCTCATCAAGGGTGCTATCCCGGGTGCGCGCGGTGGCCTCGTCACCGTTAAGACCGCAGTGAAGGGCGGTGCACACGCATGAGCAACCTCAAGCTAGACGTCCAGACCGCTGACGGTAAGACCAACGGCACCGTTGAGTTGCCGGCCGAGCTCTTTGACACCGAGGCATCCATTGCTCTGATGCACCAGGTTGTCAACGCACAGCTCGCTGCCGCTCGTCAGGGTACCCACAAGACCAAGACTCGCGGCGAGGTCCGCGGTGGTGGTCGCAAGCCGTTCCGCCAGAAGGGCACCGGCCGCGCCCGCCAGGGCTCCATCCGTGCGCCGCACTACACCGGCGGTGGCACCGTGCATGGCCCGGTTCCGCGCGACTACTCCCAGCGCACCCCGAAGCGCATGATCAAGGCTGCTCTCTACGGCGCACTGTCTGACCGTGCACGCAACGAGCGCATCCACGTCATCGAGGAGCTCGTCCCGGGCCAGACCCCGTCCACCAAGCAGGCCAAGGCTTTCATCGAGCGCCTCACCGACCGCAAGAATGTTCTTCTGGTCATCGGCCGCGAGGACATCAATGCTCGCCGCAGCGCCAACAACCTGCCGAACGTCCAGATCCTGGATGCCGGCCAGCTGAACACCTACGACGTCCTCTACTCGGACGACGTTGTGTTCTCCGTTGAGGCTCTGCACACCTTCGTCGAGCGCGCTACCGGCGCCGCCGAGGAAGCTAAGGAGGAGAAGTAATGGCTAAGCTCGCTAACCCGCGCGACGTCATCATCGCACCGGTTGTGTCCGAGAAGTCCTACGGCCTGATGGAGCAGAACGTCTACACGTTCTACGTCTCCACGGACTCCAACAAGACCCAGATTAAAGATGCCGTCGAGCAGATCTTCGGCGTGAAGGTTGCTTCCGTGAACACCGTGAACCGTGCAGGCAAGCGTAAGCGCACCCGCACCGGCTTCGGTCAGCGTAAGTCCACCAAGCGCGCCTACGTGACGCTCCGTGAAGGCAGCGACTCCATCGACGTCTTCGGCGCAGGCGCTTAAGCCCCACCGAAGAGCCGAAAGGAAAAGGAAGAATTATGGCTATTCGTAAGTACAAGCCGACAACTCCGGGTCGCCGCGCATCCTCCGTGTCTGAGTTCGAGGAAATCACTCGCTCGACCCCGGAGAAGTCCCTGCTGCGCCCGCTGAGCAAGACTGGTGGTCGTAACAACTACGGCCGCATCCCCACCCGCCACATCGGCGGTGGCCACAAGCGCCGTTACCGTCTCATCGACTTCCGCCGTACCGACAAGGACGGCATCCCTGCAAAGGTCGCTCACATCGAGTACGACCCGAACCGTACCGCTAACATCGCCCTCCTGCACTACGCAGACGGCGAGAAGCGCTACATCATCGCCCCGAAGGGCCTGAAGCAGGGCACCATCGTTGAGGCTGGTCCGAACGCAGATATCAAGGTTGGCAACAACCTGCCGCTGCGCAACATCCCGACCGGTACCACCATCCACGCTGTGGAGCTCAAGCCGGGCGCTGGCGCTAAGCTGGCTCGCTCCGCTGGTGCCTCCATCCAGCTGCTGGGTAAGGAAGGCAAGTACGCCATCCTGCGTATGCCGTCCTCCGAGATTCGTCGCGTCGACATCCGTTGCCGCGCCACCGTCGGTGAGGTTGGCAACGCTGACCAGATGAACATCCGTTGGGGCAAGGCCGGCCGTATGCGTTGGAAGGGCGTCCGCCCGACCGTCCGCGGTGTCGTTATGAACCCGGTCGACCACCCGCACGGTGGTGGTGAGGGTAAGACCTCGGGTGGTCGCCACCCGGTGTCGCCGTGGGGCCACAAGGAGGGCCGCACCCGCAACCCGAACCGTTACTCGAACAACATGATCGTGCGCCGTCGTCGCCCGAACAAGAAGCGCTAAGAGGAGGTAAACAATGCCACGCAGCCTTAAGAAGGGCCCGTTCGTCGATGAGCACCTCCTCAACAAGGTTGATGCTCAGAACGAGGCCGGCACCAAGCAGGTCATCAAGACCTGGTCTCGCCGCTCCACCATCCTGCCCGACTTCATCGGTCACACCTTCGCCGTCCACGACGGTCGTAAGCATGTCCCGGTGTTCGTCGAGGACTCCATGGTTGGTCACAAGCTCGGTGAGTTCGCACCCACCAAGACCTTTAAGGGTCACGTTAAGGACGACAAGAAGGGACGTCGATAAGCGATGAGTGACACCATCACCTCCGCATCCGCAACGGCTCGCTACGTCCGCGTTACCCCGATGAAGGCACGCCGCGTCATCGACCTGGTCCGCGGTAAGTCCGTAGCCGAGGCACTTGCAATCCTGAAGTACGCTCCGCAGGGCGCCGCTGAGCCGGTTGCCAAGGTTGTTGCATCCGCAGCTGCCAACGCTGAGAACAACTTCGGTCTGGATCCGCGCACCCTGGTCATCTCCGAGGCATACGCCAACGAGGGTCCGACCATGCGTCGTTTCCAGCCGCGCGCACAGGGCCGCGCATTCATGATTCGTAAGCGCACCAGCCACATCACCGTGGTTGTCGAGAGCCAGAAGGAAGGGGCCAAGTAATGGGCCAGAAGATCCATCCTCACGGCCTACGTTTGGGCATCACTTCCGACTGGAAGACCCACTGGTACGCCGATAAGGACTACGCAAATTACGTAGCCGAAGACATCAAGATCCGCGAGTACCTGGAGAAGGGCCTCGACCGCGCCGGCATCGCCGACGTCGTCATCGAGCGCACCCGCGACCGCGTCCGCGTGGACATTCACACCGCCCGCCCGGGCATCGTGATTGGCCGCCGCGGTGCTGAGGCTGACCGCATCCGCCGCGAGCTGGAGAAGCTCACCGGCAAGATGGTCGCCCTCAACATCCTCGAGGTCAAGCAGGTCGACGCCAACGCAAACCTGGTTGCACAGTCCATCGCTGAGCAGCTGGTTAACCGCGTGGCTTTCCGCCGCGCAATGCGCAAGGCCATCCAGTCCGCTATGCGCCAGCCGCAGGTTAAGGGTATTAAGATCCTCCTGGCTGGTCGTCTGGGCGGCGCTGAGATGTCCCGCACCGAGCGCTACCACGAGGGTCGCGTTCCGCTGCACACCCTTCGCGCCGAGATCGACTACGGCACCGCAGAGGCCCACACCACCTTCGGCCGCATTGGCATCAAGGTGTGGATCTACAAGGGTGACGTTGTCGGTGGCGTCCGCGAGTCCGAACTGAACGCTCCGGCGCAGGGCCGTGGCCGCGGTGACCGCAACGGTCGTCCGCGTCGTGGTGGCCAGCGTCGCCAGCGCGCACAGCAGAAGCAGGAGGGCTAATCCATGCTGATTCCTAAGCGCGTCAAGTACCGTCGTCAGCACCGCCCGACCCGCTCGGGTGTGTCCAAGGGCGGTAACCGCATCAACTTCGGTGACTACGCCATCCAGGCTCTCGAGCCGGCGTACATCACCAACCGCCAGATTGAGGCCGCACGTATTGCCATCAACCGCCACGTCAAGCGTGGTGGCAAGGTGTGGATCAACATCTTCCCGGACCGTCCGCTGACCCAGAAGCCGCTCGGCGTGCGTATGGGTTCCGGTAAGGGTCCCGTCGAGAAGTGGGTTGCCAACGTTAAGCCGGGCCGCATCCTCTTCGAGATGACCTACCCGAACGAGGCTACCGCCATCGAGGCCCTGCGCCGCGCTGGTCAGAAGCTTCCGTGCAAGGTCCGCATCATCAAGAAGGAGGACCAGTTCTAATGGCTAACGGTACCCCCGCCCACGAGTTCCGCGAGCTCGACAATGCTGAGCTGGAGAACCGCCTGAAGGACGCGAAGGAAGAGCTCTTCAACCTTCGTTTCCAGAAGGCCACCGGCCAGCTGACCAACAACCGCCGCATCGGCACGGTTAAGCGCGACATTGCCCGCATCTACACCGTTCTGCGCGAGCGCGAGCTGGGCCTGTCCGTTGCTCCGGGAGCTGAGGCTTAATCATGAGTGAGGCAAACGTGAACACTAAGAAGGAAAAGGGCGCTCGCAAGACCCGCACCGGCATCGTTGTCTCCGACAAGATGAATAAGACCATCGTTGTCGAGCTCGAGGACCGCAAGCAGCACGCCCTCTACGGCAAGATCATGCGCACTAACAAGAAGGTTAAGGCGCACGACGAGAACGAGACCGCCGGCATCGGCGACCGCGTTCTCATCGCCGAGACTCGCCCGCTGTCCAAGGACAAGCACTTCCGTCTCGTCGAGATCGTGGAGAAGGCTAAGTAATATCTAGCCCTCTTCTACGTGAATAGCCCCCACGGTTATCGTGGGGGCTATTTTTGATCCTGCACGGCGCTCTTCTCCGAGACCAGATCCTCTAGCGCGCGCCGCGGTATGTGAGCGCAATGGCAAGGCAAAACGCGCTGAGCACCGCGCCGACCGCGAGAAGGAACGTGCCGATGCGGTAGGGCGTAGTGCTGGTCACGTCGATGGTGTTAAAGATCTGAACCCAGACCAACCAGCCTGCGATGAGCGTGCCCGCCCCGAGGGCGGTGAGCGCGCGCAGGCCGCGGGTGGGGCGTTGGGTGGGGGAGAAGGCGTGGTAGGAGGCGTCGATAAGCGCTAGCACGGCAAGGATGACCGATGTCCAGGCCGCGACGGGCACCGGGAGCAGGGCCGAGGTGCCGAAGAATACCGGCAGGAGGAAACATATCGCGACGAGAACGAGGAGAACCGCGTTCAACACCGCCGCGCGCAGGGGATAGTTCACAGCCGCGCCTCTACTTCGGTGCGTGTGGGCGGCTGGGCGCCGGTGCGTGAGACCGTGATCGCTGCGGCAGTCGCCGCAAACTGCAGGATCTCGCGCCATTCTTCGGCGCTGAGCTCGGCTGCATTCCCGTCTCGTTCCGCCAGAAGAGTCAGGAGTGCAGCCATCACCGTGTCGCCCGCGCCGATGGTGTCCGCCACCTCGACGTTCACCGGCGGGACCTCCAACGACACCGACGCCGTGCGTACGCTCAGCCCGTCCGCCCCACGCGTGGTGACCACCACCGGTACCTGCTCCAGTGCCCCAGCCCCAAGGAAATCAACCTCTTCTTCACTGAGCTTCAGCAGCGTGACGTGGGGAAGCAGACTCAGCAGGAACTCGCGGTGCTCCGTAGTGGCGAAGAAGGGCCGGATATTCGGGTCCAGCGCCACCTTCGTGCCGCGCGCAGCTAAGTCCTGGAGAAGCGCGGCATAACGCGAGGCGCCCGGCTCCAGCGCTAGGGAGACGGTGCCGAAGCAGGCCCAGGGGACGTCGGCAAGCGCGGGCTCTACCAGGCGGTCGGCAGTACCCTCCGTGTAAAAGGAATAGGTGGCCGAGCCGTCGTCGGCGATGTTGCACACCGCCAGCGTGGTGGGTTCATCGCCGCGCTGCACAAGGGAGGTGTCCACGCTCTCCTCGGTGAGACGCTCCACCAGCGCACAGCCGAATGCGTCCTTTGATAGGCGGGACTGAAAGCCCACGTCAGCGCCTAATCGCCCGGCTGCCACCGCCACGTTGAAGGGGCCGCCACCCAACGCCGGTTGGAGGTCGGCCAGCTGCCCGCGGCCACGCGGCACAAGATCGACAAGGCCTTCGCCACACACCATAATGTCCATAGAGCCCATACTATCGAGGGCATGAACTACCGTCCGCTTTTTCATCTCTCCCCGCCCTCCGGCCGCTTGAATGACCCGAACGGAATCTTCCTTGATGGCGATACTCTGCACGTCTACTACCAGCACGACCCGTGCTTCCCACACGCTAAGAAACAAACGGGGTGGGGGCACGCCGTAGCATCGCTGAGCGCCGCGCAACCGTGGCGGCACTACCCGGACGCGCTGTATCCCATCCGTGAGCATGACGCCCACGGCTGCTACTCGGGCGGCGCAGTGGTCGACGGCGAGGACGTCTGGCTGTTCTATACCGGCAACCTTAAGCGCGATGGCGTACGGATTCCCTCGCAGAACCGCGTGCGCGTGGTGGACCCCTCCGGCCCGGCAGGTGGTTTCTACGAACATGACCCGGCGAACCCGCTCATCAATGGGGCCGCGGAGGGGTTCACGGGGCACTACCGGGATCCCCAGATCACCCGTGATGATGCGGGCTGGCGCATGGTGCTCGGCGCGCAAGCGGAGGATGAAACGGGGCACGTGGTGCTCTACCGCTCCACGGACTTGGCACAGTGGTCCTTAGAAGGCGCCCTCACCTTTGATACCTCGAGTGCTCAGCCGGGCCTGAGTCCGGACCTCGTGCCGGGTGGTTACATGTGGGAGTGCCCCAACCTGCTCAGGCTCCAGGATCGCGCGACGGGGGAGGACAAGGATGTCTTGGTCATCTGCCCGCAAGGTCTTGAGCCGGTGCTTGCCGACGACACCACGCACTACGCTTCCTCCGACCAGTGCGGCTACCTCGTGGGCCGGCTCGATGGCACGGTCTTCCACGTGGAGCGTGGTTTTAGTGAGTTGGACTATGGCCACCAGTTCTACGCGCCACAGCTGGTGGAGAAGGACGGCGAGGCCATCATGCTGGGGTGGATGGGGTTGCCGACGCAGGATGACACCCCGACCGTGGAAGAAGGGTGGGTCCACACGCTCACTCTGCCGCGGCGCGTGTGGTTGGAGGATGGCTGGCTGCGCCAAGCTCCAGTCTGGGAGCTGCCGGAGAACGACTCGGTTGCAATGCTTCAGGCAGGCGAAGGCACGTACGCGCTTGTCGACGACTCCGGGGCCGAAGCCTTCCGCGTCACCTACGGCGGGGGAGAACTCCGCTTGGCTTGCGGCGGTGATGAGCGCGTCGTGCCGTGTCCGGCTGGTTCCCTGGAACTCATCGCGGATGGCTGCGCGGTGGAGGTCTTTGCGGGCGATGGGCGGATTGCGGGGGCGTCGGCAGTCTTTGGTGCCAGCGGCGCTCGCTGGCACGGTTGGGAAGCCCGTTAGGGTGTGAATCTTCCTATATTTATGTCCGAATGCTTGGCTTTCTGTGGGGTGGCGTGTCTAATGGAAGGTGACACTACATAATTCATCTCACTCTTCTAGGAGGCACGGCGGCATGGAACACTCACAAGTCGCGGAGCGAATCCTGAAAGCCATCGGCGGCGAAGACAACATCGTGGCGCTCGCGCACTGCGCCACCCGCCTGCGCATGGTGCTCAAAGATAGCAAGAAGGTCGACAAGGCTGCGCTGGAAAACGATCCGGACCTCAAGGGCATCTTTGAGGCCGGCGGCATGTTCCAGGTCATCGTTGGCCCGGGCGATGTCAACATCGTCTTCGACCAGCTCAACAAGATAACCACCCAGGACATCGCGGTCTCCACGGACAAGCTCAAGGACATTGCCGCCGATTCCGGCAACTGGTTCTCCCGCGCGGTGAAGGTCCTCGCGGATATCTTCGTGCCGCTCATCCCGATTCTGGTCGGTGGCGGTCTGCTCATGGCGCTCAATAACGTGCTCACCGTCAACGGCCTTTTTGGCGAGCAGTCAGTTATTGAGATGTTCCCGGCTATGGCTGATGTCGCCGGGCTTATCAACCTTTTGGCCTCCGCGCCGTTTGCGTTCTTGCCTATTTTGGTGGGCTTTACCGCCACCAAGCGTTTTGGCGGCAACGAGTTCCTCGGCGCCGGCATGGCTATGGCGATGGTGATGCCGGACCTGGTTAATGGCTACCAGGTAGCCGCGACCATCGAAGCGGGGGAGATGACCTATTGGAACATCTTCGGTCTTGACGTCGCCCAGGCGGGTTACCAAGGTTCCATCCTGCCTATCCTGGTCATCGCCTGGATTCTTGCCACGATTGAGAAGTTCCTGCACAAGCACCTCAAGGGCACGGTGGACTTCCTGCTTACCCCGCTGCTGACGTTGTTGGTCACGGGCTTTATCACCTTCATTGCGGTGGGTCCGGTGCTGCGCACCGCTGGCGACATGCTGGGTGCTGGCCTGAATGACCTCTACACGTTCGCCGGCCCGGTGGGCGGCTTCATCTTTGGTCTGTTCTACTCGCCGATTGTCATCACGGGTCTGCACCAGTCCTTCCCGCCGATCGAGACCATGCTGTGGAACGAAGGCGGCTCCTTCATCTTCGCGGTGGCTTCCGTGGCCAACATTGCCCAGGGTGGTGTGGCCCTGGCGGTCTACTTCCTGGCCCGCTCTGAGAAGCTCAAGGGCCTGTCCGGTGCTTCGGGTGTGTCCGCGCTCTTCGGCATCACCGAGCCCGCCATCTTCGGTGTGAACCTGCGCTTGCGCTGGCCGTTCTACATCGGCATGGGTGCGTCCGCGATTGCAGCGACACTCATTGCGCTTTTCGACGTCAAAGCCACCGCCCTCGGCGCCGCCGGCTTCATCGGCTTCGTGTCCATGCGCCCCGAGGACTACACGCAGTTCTTCATCTGCGCCGTTACCTCTTTGATCCTGTCCTTCGGCGTGGCCTTTGCTTATGGCCGCTACCTGATTGCCAAGAACGGTTCCATCGATCCTGATGAGACCGGTGCTGCTACCGGTGCCGGCGGCGCGGTACCTGCTGCCACCGCTGACCCGAACGCCTATCGCGTGGCCTCCCCGCTGGCTGGTACTGCTATCGCTTTGGAGTCGGTCTCGGATCCGATGTTCGCGGCGGGCAAGCTGGGCGCTGGCGCGGCCGTCGAGCCCTCCGAGGGGCGTCTGGTCTCCCCGATCGACGGCAAGGTCACCGTCACCTTCCCCTCCAAACACGCGTATGCCGTGCGCGGCAAGGACGCCGACGGCAACAACGTGGACATCCTCATGCACATCGGCTTCGATACCGTGAACCTGAAGGGCGAACACTTCACCTCGCACGTCTCCAAGGGCGATGAGGTGAAAGCCGGCGACCTCCTCTGCGAGTTCGACATTGATGCGATCAAGGCCGCCGACTACCCGGTGACCACGCCGGTCGTCGTGTCTAACTCGAAGAAGACGGGTCCGGTCCTCCCGGCCTACCACCCCGGAGAGGGCATCTCCGTCGGCGATGCGCTTTTGACGGTGGACCCGAAGCCGGAACCGGCTGATGCTGCAACTGCTGCATCAACCTCGAAGGCCTAGGGGTGCTTCAGTGGACAAGGCCTAGGGGCCCGTCCGCCGCTTCCATAAGTGCAGACCTGGAAGTGCAGACACGCTGGTCGTCGCCAAGCACTGCGCGTGCGCTTCACGACGCCACCAGCGTGCTGCACTTTGAGGTCTGCACATTTGGGTTTGAGGGGATGAGAAGTGTCGTAGGTCGGGGAAGTGGTGCAGCGCGCGATTTGGGGAAACAGCGGCGAGCATGCTTGAATGTATGGGTTGCATATGGCCGGTCGGTGCAGCGCGATGCGTTTCCGAATCGCCGCACCGAGACCCTTCGACCGCTGTGAACAGCGAGTTCGTCGCACAGCCTGTGCCACGTAAGCAAGTAGACCAGGTGTGTCAAGGACGGAAATCTTGACGCACGTTAATCCAGGTCAGGAGACCCATAGTGATTCAGCAAGAATCGCGTCTGCGCGTCGCCGACAACTCCGGTGCACGAGAGATCCTCGTCATCCGCGTTCTCGGCGGCTCCGTTCGACGTTTCGCTGGCATTGGTGACATCGTCGTCGCCACTGTCAAGGAAGCCATCCCGGGTGGCAACGTAAAGGAAGGCGACATCGTCAAGGCCGTCATCGTCCGTGCCAAGAAGGAGACCCGTCGTCCGGACGGCTCCTACATCGCATTCGATGAAAACGCCGCAGTTATTCTCAAGGGTGACAACGAGCCGCGCGGTACCCGCATCTTCGGCCCGGTTGCTCGCGAACTTCGTGACAAGCGCTTCATGAAGATCGTTTCTCTCGCACCGGAGGTGATCTAGTCTTATGAAGATTCATAAGGGCGATATGGTGATTGTTATTTCGGGCCCGGACAAGGGCGCGAAGGGCAAGGTCATCGAGGCATACCCGAAGCGCGACAAGGTCCTCGTTGAGGGCGTCAACCGCGTTAAGAAGCACGTTGCTAACTCCGCTACCGAGCGTGGCGCCGAGTCCGGCGGAATCGTTACCCAGGAAGCTCCGATCCACGTGTCCAACGTTGCGATCGTTGACTCCGAGGGCAACCCGACCCGCGTGGGCTACCGTTTCGACGAAAACGGCAAGAAGGTCCGCATCGCACGTAGCAACGGGAAGGACATCTAACATGAGCGAGAACTACACTCCGCGTCTGAAGACCCGCTACCGCGAGGAAATCAAGAAGGCTCTGAACGAAGAGTTCAAGTACGACAATGTGATGCAGATTCCGGGCGTCACCAAGGTCGTTGTCAACATGGGTGTGGGCGACGCTGCCCGCGACTCCAAGATGATCAACGGCGCTCTCGAGGACCTTACCGCTATCACCGGCCAGAAGCCGCAGGTGCGCCGCGCTAAGAAGTCCATCGCTAACTTCAAGCTCCGTGAGGGCATGCCCATCGGTGCACGCGTTACCCTGCGCGGCGACCGCATGTGGGAGTTCCTGGACCGCCTGCTGACCATCGCGCTGCCGCGTATTCGCGACTTCCGCGGTCTCTCTGACCAGCAGTTCGACGGCCACGGCAACTACACCTTCGGTCTCACCGAGCAGACCATGTTCTACGAGATCGACATCGACAAGGTGGATCGCCCGCGTGGTATGGACATCACCGTCGTGACCTCCGCTACCAACGACGAGGAGGGCCGCAAGCTCCTGCGCGAGCTCGGCTTCCCGTTCAAGTAACGTAGCGAATTCTTCCGCCTAATACATAGGTGAAGAGCATCCCCGGTACTCCGTAAGGAGGCCGGGGATTTTTGCGCTTGCATGCCTTTTGGGTCAGGACGGAGATATTGCGTTCTAGGGGCAAGGCAGAGTCATCGCTTCCTATGAGGTTCGAACAAGCGGGGAGTAAACTACTGGCGTCTGCGAACTAACGATTCCCCTGAGGTGAATGATGTCCCTGAATGATGCTTCGGCAGCCGCGGTAAAGAAAAAGGTTGCGTTGCTCGACGAGTCCTTTGGCCGGTTCGCTGTGCGCTCCACCCTGGCGGGTGTGTACCTCGCCATCGGTACGGCGTTTGCTGCGGTGATGGGGATGGGCGTCGAGAAGCATGTGGAAGGCCTGGGCTCGCTGGTCTTTGCCTGCCTGTTCGGCTTGGGCCTTTTTGCCATCGTCCTTCTTGGCGCGGAGCTGGCTACCGGCAACATGATGTACATGGTCTATGGTGCCGTGACTAAGCAGGTGGGTTGGGGCAAGGGCCTGTGGCTGCTCGTGGTGACGACGCTGTTCAACCTGGTTGGTGCCGCCTTGTTCGCTGTGGCCATGGGAATGTCCGCCAAGCTGGGCGGAATCGATCCGAACCATCTCATTGCCAACCTCGCGATGGGCAAGCTCATCAAGGGCCCCGGCGGACTGCTGGTGGAGGCCATGCTGGCCAACTTCGTGGTCAACATGGCTATCGTCGGCGCGGTCTTTGCCAAGGATGTGGTGTCCAAGTTCTTCGTCATCGTGCCGATCATCGCCTGCTTTGTGGGCCTGGGCCTGGAGCACGTTATCGCCAACTTCTGCCTGATGACCTTGACCTTCTTCTGTGCGAGCCCGCTGCCTGAGGGGTTTACTCTCGGTGCGGTCCTGGCCAACTGGTCCATCGTGTGGGTGGGAAACCTCATCGGCGGCGGCTTCCTTATTGGCGGCGTGTACGCCTGGCTTAACTCTGGCCCGGAAGCGTACCGCGATTAAGTTCGCCCGAGTAGAGGTTGAAGCGGTCGCCGCGCGCGAAGCCAACCAGCGCCATGCCGGTCTCCCGGGCGGTTTCCACGGCTAGGGAGGAGGCGGCGGAGACCGCAACGAGCATGCCGAAGCCGGCCATGGCAGCTTTGTTGACCAGCTCGAAGCTCGCCCGCGAGCTCATCACCAGGATGAGGTCGGAGGCGGGGAGCATGCCTTCCATGAGCAGGTGGCCAATGACCTTGTCGGCGGCGTTGTGCCTGCCGACGTCCTCGCGCACTACGATGGGCTCGCCGTCGAGAGTAAAGGCCCCAGCGGCGTGAATGCCGCCGGTCTTGCGGAACTGCTTCTGCTCCCGCTTCAGGGCCTCGGGCAGCGTGGCGACGACCCCCGGATCCACCGGCACCCGCGGAATCTCGTAGCGGCTCTGCTTCATGAGCGCCTCGATGGAGGAGGTGCCGCACACGCCGCAGGCAGACGTAGTAATCGTCAGCCGCAGATCGGCAAGCGTGATTGCGTGCGGGTTAGCCAGCTCCACATCGAGGAGGTTATAGGGGTTGCGCCCATCCACTGAGGCGCCAGCGCAATAGCGGGCTTCGCGGATATCACTGACCTTCTCGATGTGTCCTTCGGAATGAAGAAAACCATGTGCCAGTTCGACGTCGTGGCCTGGCGTGCGCATCGTCGTGGTCAGCGTTTGCCCCCCGATACGTATTTCCAAAGGCTCCTCGCCGGCGACGGTATCGCCGCGGGTATCGACTTGGGTGACCTGCCCGTCCTCATCGAGGCGCACCTTGGTCACCGCAAAGGTGGCGTTGACGCGCCCGCTCATCGGTTAAGGGCCTCCTTCAGTGTGGCGATATGGGCACGGGCCTCCTCGGTGTCCTTGGAAGCCAAGCCCACTAGGTACGCCGTCAGGGGAGCGGCCGGGCGCGACTGTGTATGGGCAACGTCCTTGGTCAGATCCAGCAGCTCCTTGACGAGGGCGGTGGCGTCGGTCGGGGAGACGTCGAGAAGCTCGGCGGCCTCCTGGAGCCACTGGTGGGCGGTGCGGATGGGGTCTGGCGTTTCACTCATGGCTTCTCATGCTAACGCGTTTTGGAAAACAGCATGTCAAAGGGTAGAGTAATCCGACGGACTTGCATTTTTCCTCCTCCCGCGCCGTGAAAACAGCGCAGGAGGTGCGCAAATGTGCCAAGCCGGAAGAATTGAACATATCTACTTTGTTGTAGGCCCCTCGCCGTAGATAGCGGACCGTTGTCTGTATCAAAGGGTGGCGAGCGCCTCGCGGTATTGACCGCGGGGAGCGTGAGTAGCCCGAAATCACACGGAAAACGCTTTGGTGGGCATTACGGGAACCGCAACGAGAAAGGTTACAGGTCACTCATATGACTATGACTGATCCTATTGCCGACATGCTGTCGCGCGTGCGCAACGCATCTAATGCGCACCACGACGTCGTGTCGATGCCGACCTCCAAGATCAAGGCGAACATTGCTGAGATCTTGAAGCAGGAAGGCTACATCGCTGACTACTCCGTCGAGGGCCACGAGCTGACCCTCGAGCTTAAGTACAACAACCGTGAGCGTTCCCTCTCGGGTCTGCGTCGCGTGTCTAAGCCGGGTCTGCGTGTGTACGCAAAGTCCACCGAACTGCCGCAGGTTCTGGGCGGCCTGGGCGTGGCCATCATTTCCACGTCTCAGGGTCTGCTTACCGACCGTCAGGCTCAGGAGAAGGGTGTAGGCGGAGAAGTTCTCGCCTACGTCTGGTAAGGGAGGATTGACACATGTCTCGTATCGGTCTAGCACCTATCGCCGTCCCGAAGGGCGTCGAGATCACCATCAACGGCCAGGTTGTCAACGTTAAGGGTTCCAAGGGCACCCTCGAGGTTGAGCTGCCGGAGCCGATCACCGCAGCCGTCGAGGACGACGAGATCAAGGTCTCCCGTCCGGATGACGACCGCAAGAACCGCGCCCTGCACGGTCTATCCCGCTCCCTGGTCAACAACGCCGTTGTTGGCGTGACCGAGGGCTACACCAAGAAGATGGAAATCTTCGGTGTCGGTTACCGTGTCCAGCAGAAGGGCAAGGACCTGGAGTTTTCTCTGGGCTACTCCCACCCGATCCTCATCGAGGCTCCGGAGGGCATCACCTTCGCTGTGGATGGCGCAACCAAGCTCTCCGTATCTGGTATTGACAAGCAACTGGTTGGACAGGTCGCCGCGTACATCCGCCGCCTGCGTAAGGACGATCCTTACAAGGGCAAGGGTATTCGCTACGACGGCGAGCAGGTCCGCCGCAAGGTCGGAAAGACGGGTAAGTAAGCAATGGCTAACACTGAAAACGCAAAGCGCACCCCGGTTGGCAAGGACATTTCCTCGCGTCGTCGTGAAGCACGCGCGCGCCGCCACTTCCGCATCCGTAAGACCCTCCGCGGCACCCCTGAGGCACCGCGTCTGGTCGTTCACCGCTCCTCCCGCCACATGCACGTCCAGGTCATCGACGACCTGGCCGGCCACACCCTGGCTGCCGCTTCCTCCATGGAAGCCGACGTGCGTGCACTCGAGGGCGATAAGAAGGCCAAGGCTGCCAAGGTAGGCCAGCTCATCGCTGAGCGCGCCAAGGCTGCTGGCATCGAGCAGGTCGTCTTCGACCGTGCAGGCTACAAGTACCACGGCCGCGTTGCTGCGCTGGCCGACGCCGCTCGCGAAGGTGGTCTGCAGTTCTAATGATTAAGGCATACGGAAACATCAACGGAAGGAACGCCTAATGTCGGACCGTGAACAGCGTGACGGCGGACGCTCCGCCGAGAACAACAACGACCGCAAGGGTCGCAACAACGGCCGTCGTAACGACCGCCGCAACCAGCAGGACAACGAGCGCGATAAGTACATCGAGCGCGTTGTGACCATCAACCGCGTCGCTAAGACCGTTAAGGGTGGCCGCAACATGTCCTTCACCGCTCTCGTCGTCGTTGGCGACGGCCAGGGCATGGTGGGCGTCGGCTACGGCAAGGCCAAGGAAGTCCCGGCCGCAATCCAGAAGGGTGCAGAAGAGGCTCGCAAGAACTTCTTCCGCGTCCCGATGATTGCTGGCACCATTACCCACCCGGTTGAGGGTCGCGACGCAGCTGGCATCGTCATGATGAAGCCGGCCGCTCCGGGTACCGGTGTCATCGCCGGCGGTGCTGCTCGTCCGGTGCTTGAGTGCGCTGGCGTGCAGGACATTCTGTCGAAGTCCCTGGGCTCCGACAACGCTCTCAACGTCGTCCGCGCTACCGTGGACGGCCTCAAGCAGCTGGTTCGTCCGGAGGAAGTTGCCGCACGTCGTGGCAAGTCCCTCGAGGACGTCGCACCGGCCCAGATGCTGCGCAAGCGCGCAGGTCAGGAGGCATAAGCAATGGCTCTGAAGATTACTCAGGTAAAGGGCCTTGTGGGCACCAAGCCGAACCACCGCGCAAACATGGAGTCGCTTGGTCTCAAGCGCATCGGTCACTCTGTAGTTAAGCAGGACACCCCGATCATCCGCGGTATGGTTCACAAGGTGCGTCACCTGGTCACCGTCGAAGAAGTGGCAGGGGAGTAAACTATGGCTGATATCATCAAGCTCCACGACCTGCGCCCGGCCGCAGGCTCCAATAAGCCCAAGACCCGCGTCGGCCGCGGTGAGGCATCCAAGGGTAAGACCGCTGGTCGCGGTACCAAGGGCACCGGTGCTCGTAAGCAGGTTTCCGCTGCTTTCGAGGGTGGCCAGATGCCGATCCATATGCGTCTGCCGAAGCTCAAGGGCTTCAAGAACCCGAACCACGTTGAGTACCAGGTAGTCAACGTTGCTGACCTCGCAGAGGCTTTCGCTAACGGTGGCGACGTCACCGTTGCGGACATCGTCGCTGCTGGCCTGGTTCGCAAGAACCAGCCGGTCAAGGTTCTGGGCAACGGCGACATCAACGTTAAGTTGAACGTCACCGCTGACAAGTTCTCCAAGTCTGCTGTCGAGAAGATCGAGGCTGCTGGCGGCACCGCCACCGCAACCAAGTAATTCTCTTACAGGCTCTGTGAGAGCCACTGCCCTCCCGGGCGCCACCTTTCGGTGGCCTTCGGGAGGGCTTCTGGCGTTTTTGGTCCTGGCCTAGGACACAAAGGGTATTAGTACCATTTGAAAGGCACCTTATGGCTTCAGTGTTATGCGATGACCTGGGGATTTACCCAGCGAGCCCCGCAAAAGGCATTAGTACCTTTTGAGGGGAACCTTATGGTCCAGATGTTATGCGATGACCAGGGCTTTGGCTGCGGGAGGCCCGCAAAAGGCATCTCTCAAAAGGTATTAATGCCTTTTGAGAGGAACCTTATGGTGAGAAATTTATGCGGGCCTAGTTGGTTGCATAAGGCGCGGCGGTGATGCTGAGGCACAGTATGCCGTGGTGATGCTGAGGCACAGTATGCCGTGGTGATGCTGAGGCACAGCGTGCGGTGGGGCCGTTAGGCGTCGTTGACCGTCTTCTCGTAGAGGCCCGGGAAGCGATCATCAGGGTCGGTCACGGCCTTGATGCGCTCCGGCAGGTCGCCGCCGTAGAGCTCGGCAAATTCTTCGGGGGAGTAGAAGGCCTCTGAGTACAGGGATTTATGTCCGCCGAGTTCGCTGACCTTGGCCTCGATGACGCGGTTGAAGGCGCCATTGCCAGGGGCCGAGGGATCGACGTGATTGCCCTCCACGCCGGACCAAAAACCGACGTTGATCCAGGTCTGTCCTGGGCGCAGGGGGTAGAGCGGCCACGGGGCCGGGGAATCAGCGGCAAGCGAGCCGGTGCCGATGAGGTCCTCGACGCCCTCGCGCAGCCGAATCGGACAGAGCCACACCGGTTGGATGTCGGAGGCTTGGAAGAACCAATCCAAGAATTTCGGCAGATTGTCCGGTGTGACTTCGATGTCCTGGACCACGCGCTCGCCGCGGGGCAGACCCTTCGGCTTCTTGATGAAGTTGTACTCCAGCTCGTACTTGCGGTCTAAGCGCACGAGCTTCCAGTAGAAGGAACTGCGGCGCAGCTGTCGCGGCCACACCTCGCGCACGCGCGGATTCTGCGCGCCGAACGCGCGGGAGCACCAGAACCAATCCGTATCCCAGCGCCAGATATAGTCGCGCACCGTGAGGCGGTCGCGGCGGATCCCGCTCTGGTGCTGGAGGCTGCGATAAAAGATTTTCTCCCGCGTGTAATCCGAGGTTGGCCCTTCCTCATCCGTAAAACGGGTCATGACGAGGTATGACTCCTCCGGTGAGAAGACCACGCCATCGAGACCGTGGACCTCGACGTCGTCGTAGGTGCGGGTGAGGGAGACGTCGTCAAGCGCGTGCGTGAGTGAGTTGAAGTCGTTGAAGCGCACCTGACGCAGCTCCACGTAGGGCTTGACCGCGCGCAGCTCAATCTTGAGGCGCACCGCATAGCCTAGAGAGCCGTAGGAGTTGGGGAAGAGGCGGAAGAGATCGACGTTCTCCTCGCGCGAGCACGTCACAATATCCCCGGTGCCGGTCAGGATATCCATCTCCAGGACGGATTCGTGGGGAAGGCCGTCGCGGAAGCTCGTGGACTCGACTCCCATGCCCGTCACCGCACCGCCGAGCGTAATGGTCTTGAGCTGCGGCACCACGAAGGGCATGAGCCCGTGCGGCAAGGTGGCGTCGACAAGGTCCTCGTAGGTGCACATGCCCTGGACCTCGGCGGTCTGCACAATCGGATCGACCTCAATGACCCCACCCAGGCCGGACACATCGAGGCCCGCCTGCTGCTCGCTGCGCCCGCGGAAGAGGTTCGAGGTCTTCTTCGCCAAACGTACGCGCTTATCCTTCGGCACCGCGTGGAAGCTACGCAGGAGCTTGTCGACGCCCTCCTCATGCGCCTTCCAGCCCACCGGCGGGACTTCGATTGCGTCGACGCTGCGATGATTGCGGATGAGATCGATCAACATAGAACTCCTTCAAGATTTAGAAGCGCGAATCTTCCCACCAGCGGCGCTCGGGCACGCCGGCGCGGGAGCCAGCATCGCCCAGTTTGACGCCCAAGAAGTGGTACAGGTTGATGATGTTGTGCTCGAAGCCCCACTCGGAGCCGGCCATGTAGATGGCCCACAGGCGGGCAGTGGGAAGGCCCACCAGCGAGCAGGCCTCCTCCCAGTTCTCCTTGAGGTTTTCGCACCAATCATGCAGCGTGCGCATGTAGTCGAAGCGGAGGGATTCCGTGTGGACGACTTCGAAGCCGGCATCCTGCATGCACTTGGTAATGGTGCCGGAGCCGGAGAGCTCGCCATCGGGGAAGATGTAGCGGTCGATGAATCCGCCCTTCGGCGTCTTGTGGTTATCCGGGTAGGTGATGCAGTGGTTGAGCATGAGGCCGCCCGGCTTGAGCTTGCCGTGGAGGAAGCTGAAGAAGTCCGGGTAGTTCTTGACCCCGATGTGCTCGAGCAACCCGATGGCGGAGATGGCGTCGAAGCCTTCCTCGGTGACGTCGCGGTAATCCAGGAAGCGGACTTCCGCGAGGTCTTCTAGGCCCTCTTCCTTGATCTTGGCCTGGCCCCACTCTGCCTGTTCCTTGGAGAGGGTGACTCCCAAGGACTTTACGCCGCGCTTGGCGGCGTAGCGCACCATGCCGCCCCAGCCGCAGCCGACGTCCAAGTGGCGGTCGCCTTCCTTGAGCCGCAGCTTGTCGAAGATGAGGCGGTACTTGTTTTCTTGGGCCTCGTCGAGCGTGGCGTCAGGGGAGGGGTAGTAGGCGCAGGTGTACGTCATCGAGTCGCCGAGGAAGAGCTCGTAAAAGTCGTTGCCCACGTCATAGTGATCGGAGATGACTTCCGCGTCGCGCTCCTTGGAGTGTTTGGATAGACCCTCGTGGAGCTTGCGGCGCAGCCACGAGGCGCGCTCGACATCCGGGACCGGCTGGATTTGAAAAGCACCCATCGAAGCCAAGGAACGCGCGACGCGGGCAAGGGTTTTCGCGTCCGGGCGGGAGAGCTTGTCATACATTGCGTGCAGCGCGTCGAAGATGCCGTAGGGGTGCGCCGGGTGTTCCCCCTCGACGGTGATTCCGTCGGTGACGTAGGCGCGGGCGAAGCCTACATCGCCCGGGTGTGTGGCGATGTAGGCCAGGCCCTGCAGGTTATTGATTCTGACGGTGAACTGCGCGTCGGCTGGGCCGGTTGCGGAACCGTCGAAAGCTTCCCAGTGGAAGGGGTTGGGGCTGGGAACGAAGGTATCGATGATCTCAGCCACGGTCATTGGGGAGAATCGCTTACTCATAAAACTACATACTACTTTCGGATTAAGGTTAGGCAGACAGAAGACGGCCTTGCTCTGAGGCGCCCCGGGGCGCCGCTTGAGAGGTCGAAAAGACGTAGAAATGTTGTAAGGACATTGCCTTAGGGCAACGCGGTCCATGGTAGACCTCATGCGTCGATGGCGCTAAGGGGGAAACTAATCCGAGAAGGATAAGCCTGGTTTTCGCGGCGCCAATGTGGCGAAAGGGGGCGGGGCTGGTAGGGTAATGGGGTCAAAACTGTCCAACCGTTCCTATGAAGGACCTTAAGAAGGTTCTTAACTTTTGGGAACAGATGAGATCCACCCCCGTGCGCGGCGAATTCGAACCGCACAGCAAGCGCGGTAGGCCAGGAGGATTGAGTAGTGTCCGCCATTTTGCAGGCTTTCAAAGATGCCGACCTGCGGAAGAAAATCATCTTCACGCTCGTGATGATTATTCTCTACCGTGTTGGCGCGCAGATCCCGTCGCCGGGCGTTGATTACGCCACCATCGCCGGCCGCCTTCGTGACCTCACGGAGGAGTCCGGAAACCTGTACTCGGTGATCAACCTGTTCTCCGGTGGTGCGCTGCTGCAGCTGTCGATCTTCGCCATCGGCATCATGCCGTACATTACGGCGTCCATTATCGTGCAGCTGCTCACCGTGGTTATTCCGCACTTCGAGCAGTTGAAGAAGGAGGGCCAGTCCGGTCAGGCGAAGATGACGCAGTACACGCGTTACCTCACCCTCGCGCTGGCCCTGCTGCAGTCCGCGGGCATCGTGGCCTTGGCGGACCGCGAGCAGCTCCTGGGCCAGGGCGTGCGCGTCTTGGCGGAGGACCGTAACTTCTTCACCCTCGTCGTGCTCGTTATCACCATGACCTCTGGTGCGATCCTGGTGATGTGGATGGGTGAGCTGATTACGGAGAAGGGAATCGGCAACGGCATGTCGCTGCTGATTTTCGCCGGTATTGCTACCCGCCTTCCTACCGACGGCGTCAACATCTTCCAGAACAATGGTGGTCTGGTCTTCGCCATGGTTCTCACGGGTCTCATCGTTCTCGTCGCGGGTATTACCTTCATCGAGCAGGGGCAGCGCCGTATCCCGGTGCAGTACGCCAAGCGCATGGTGGGCCGCCGCCAGTACGGTGGCTCTTCCACCTACTTGCCGCTGAAGGTCAACCAGGCTGGTGTTATCCCGGTCATCTTCGCCTCCTCGCTGATCTACATGCCGGTGCTCATCACCCAGATTGTCAACTCCGGCTCCCCGGGTGTCTCCGATAACTGGTGGCAGCGCAACGTCATCGCCCACCTGCAATCGCCGAGCTCCTGGCAGTACATCGTCCTCTACTTTGTGCTCACTATCTTCTTCTCCTACTTCTACGTATCGGTTCAGTACGACCCTGCGGAACAAGCCGACAACATGAAGAAGTATGGTGGATTCATCCCGGGTATCCGCCCGGGCCGACCGACCGCCGAGTACCTAGGCTTCGTGATGAACCGCCTGCTGTTCGTCGGTTCGATCTACCTCGCGGTTATCGCCGTCCTTCCGAATATCCTTCTGGATCTCGGAGTGGGCACTGCAGGTGCCAGCGGCACCTCTGCCTTCGGTGGTACCGCCATCCTCATTATGGTCTCGGTTGCCCTGACCACGGTCAAGCAAATCGAGTCCCAGCTTCTACAATCCAACTACGAAGGACTGCTTAAGTAATGCGTTACGTACTCCTTGGCCCTCCCGGTGCCGGCAAGGGCACCCAAGCCGCCCTCCTCAGCGAGAAGCTCGGCGTTCCGCACATCTCCACCGGTGACCTCTTCCGCGCCAACATTGGTGAGGGCACCCCGCTTGGTGTAGAAGCCAAGTCCTACATCGACGCCGGCAAGCTGGTGCCGACTGACGTCACCGCCCGCATGGTAGAGGACCGCCTTAACCAGGATGACGCCAAGGAAGGTTTCCTCCTTGACGGCTTCCCGCGCACCGTGGAGCAGGCCGACATCCTGGCGAAGCTCCTTGACGACAAGGGCCTCAAGCTGGATGGCGTGTTGAACTTTGAGGTGTCCGAGGACGTCGTCGTCGAGCGCATGCTCGCCCGCGGTCGTGCAGACGACACCGAGGAGACCATCCGCACCCGCCTGGGCGTGTACCGCGAGGAGACCTTCCCGCTTATTGAGCACTACGGCGATGCCATCATCTCCGTGAAGGCTGAGGGTTCCGTTGAGGAGATCAACGAGCGCACCCTGAAGGCCATGGGCAAGTAATCTGCCTTTTAAGCCATGGCTTTTCGACGACGCACTAAAACCATCCCCGCCCGCACCCCAGGCGAGCTCGATGCCATGCAGGCGGCCGGCGAGATCGTCGGCCGCGCCCTGCAGGCGGTACGCGCTGCCGCAGCGGTGGGCGTGAGCACTCTGGAACTCGATGAGGTGGCCGAGCAGACCATCCGCGATGCCGGTGCCGTGCCCACCTTCAAAGGCTACGGCGGGTTCCCGGGGTCCATCTGCGCTTCCGTCAACGACGTCATCGTCCACGGCATCCCCAGCAAGGAAGTGCTGCTGGCTGAGGGGGACCTTGTTTCCATCGACTGCGGTGCCACTCTCGACGGCTGGGTGGGGGATAGTGCGTGGACGTTTGGCGTCGGTAAGCCCAGCGCCGAAGCGCAGGCGCTGAGCGACGCCACCGAATGGGTCCTCTACGAGGGCCTCAAGGCGATGGTTCCGGGCAACCGGCTGACCGACGTCTCCGCTGCCCTCGAGCAGGCGACTTACCGCGCCGAGGATAAATTCGGCGTCGAGCTCTTTATCGTCGATGGCTACGGCGGCCACGGCATCGGCCGAGAGATGCACGAGGAGCCCTACCTGGCCAACGAAGGCAAGGCAGGGCGCGGTCCCCTCATCCAGGAAGGTTCCGTGTTGGCCATCGAGCCGATGCTGACCCTGGGTACTGAGGACAGCGAGGTCTTAGAGGATGACTGGACCGTGGTAACCCTCGATGGCTCGTGGTCGGCGCACTGGGAGCACACCGTCGCGGCGACGGAGAATGGTCCCCGAATCCTGACCCCGCGCTACTAAAACACGTCTTTCGGGTAGGAAATCATGGTCGGAAGGTTTATACTTCTTGCCATGTCTAAAATTCGCTCCCGCGCTGGTGCTCGCTCCCTACGCCGAGCCACCGCAATCGGCCTTCTGACCGCTACTCTCTCGGTCGCCCCGGCCGCACATGCACAGACGGTCCCCTCTATTGATTCCCTGTCCTCCAACGTCCAGTCCCAGCTTGATGAGTTCGCTGGCCAGACCCGTGAGAACGCGTGGGCTAGCCGCAACCAAATGCTGGAAGCGCTGCAGAATGTTAACCCGCAGGCAGTCGATGCTCTTCGCCCAGTAATCGATGGCGCTATTGAGCTCGTCTTCCCGGGCCTCATCGAGCAGAAGAACGCGGAGATCCGCGCAGCCCGCGAAGCTGAAGAGCGCGCCCACGCTGAGCAGATTGCTCGCGAGAAGGCCGCCGCTGAGGAAGCCGCGCGCAAGGCTGAGGCTGAGCGTCAGGCGCAGCGCTTCGATGTTGGCCCGTGCCCGGCAGATGCGCGTATCTGCGTGGACCGCGATGGCCGCCGTACCTGGCTGCAGGACGGCAACGGCAACGTCACCTACGTTGCGCAGGGCATGTCCACCGGTAAGCCGGGTGAGGAAACCCCGGCCGGCACGTACTACATCAACCGTAAGGTGAAGGACGAGATCTCGTGGGAATTCGGTAACGCACCGATGCCTTACGCAATGTACTTCACGAACAACGGCCACGCCTTCCACGAGGGCTCCCCGGCCTACCAGTCCAATGGCTGCGTGCGCCTGACCCACCAGGATGCCGTGCGCTACTGGAATGATGTGCCGATGGGCTCCAAGGTCTTCATCTACTAGGACGTAGCGGTGGGCAAGCCACCGCTAGACACCATTTGCCTCCCGCGCTTTAGTGCGACGGGAGGTTTCTGTATTTGGAAAACCCGTTCTCGCAGCGTATGCTTTAGTGCTGGTGTCTGTACGCAGCCGGATTGGCTGCTGAGGACACCAGGCAGTAGACACCAAACATGCAGGTGGAGGCGTCGCCAAGCGTGGCGAAAAGAACTCCATCAGAAAAGTAGAGGTTATGGCTAAGGAAGGCGCAATCGAGGTTGAGGGTCGCATCGTCGAACCCCTGCCCAACGCAATGTTCCGCGTCGAGCTCGACAACGGGCACAAGGTTCTTGCCCACATCTCGGGCAAGATGCGTCAGCACTACATCCGCATCCTCCCGGAGGATCGCGTTGTTGTGGAGCTGTCTCCTTATGACCTGACCCGCGGACGCATCGTCTACCGCTACAAGTAAAGACTGTAAGCCTCCTCACCCACGGGACGCGCCCTAGGTGCGTCCTTTTCTACCTCAGGCTGCGATGGCCTGAGCCCACGCTGCTAAGCATGCCCACAGTTTCCCCGGCACGGCCCGGGGCGAAGCGTATGCGTGGCGGGGGACGGATGAGGAGAAAACCATCGTAACAACCCGAAAGGACTAGCCATATGGCACGTCTAGCTGGTGTTGACCTCCCGCGCAACAAGCGCATGGAGGTTGCTCTCACCTACATCTACGGCATCGGGCCTTCCCGTGCCAAGGAACTGCTGGAAAAGACCGGCATTTCTCCCGACCTGCGCACCGACAACCTCGACGACGATCAGCTGTCGGCGCTGCGTGACGTCATTGAAGCTACCTGGAAGGTAGAGGGTGACCTCCGCCGCCAGGTTCAGGCTGACATCCGTCGCAAGATTGAAATCGGTTGCTACCAGGGCATCCGCCACCGCCGTGGTCTGCCCGTTCGTGGTCAGCGCACCAAGACCAACGCTCGTACGCGCAAGGGTCCGAAGAAGACGATCGCAGGAAAGAAGAAGTAAAACATGCCACCCAAGACTCGTTCCGGCGCGCGCCGTGGTGGTCGTCGCGTCGTAAAGAAGAACGTGGCCGCTGGCCACGCATACATCAAGTCCACCTTCAACAACACCATCGTGTCCATCACGGACCCGCACGGTGCTGTCATCTCCTGGGCATCCTCCGGCCACGTCGGCTTCAAGGGTTCCCGTAAGTCCACCCCGTTCGCAGCGCAGATGGCTGCTGAGAACGCGGCCCGCAAGGCCATGGACCACGGTATGAAGAAGGTTGACGTTTTCGTCAAGGGTCCGGGCTCCGGCCGCGAGACCGCCATCCGTTCCCTGCAGGCTGCAGGCCTCGAGGTTTCCTCGATCACGGATGCCACCCCACAGCCGCACAACGGCTGCCGTCCGACCAAGCGCCGCAAGGTTTAAGGGAAAGGAAGAGGTAAGAAAATGGCTCGTTATACTGGCCCCGCTACCCGCGTATCCCGCCGTCTGCGCGTCGACCTGGTCGGCGGCGACATGGCATTTGAGCGTCGCCCGTACCCTCCGGGACAGGCTGGCCGCAACCGCATCAAGGAATCTGAGTACCTGCTGCAGCTCCAGGAGAAGCAGAAGGCCAAGTACACCTACGGTGTGCTGGAGCGTCAGTTCCGCCGCTACTACGCCGAGGCTAACCGTCTCCCGGGCAAGACCGGTGACAACCTCGTCGTTCTGCTCGAGTCCCGTCTCGACAACGTGATCTACCGCGCAGGTCTGGCCAACACCCGCCGCCAGGCTCGCCAGCTTGTCTCCCACGGTCACTTCACCGTGAACGGCAAGAAGATCAACGTTCCGTCCTTCCGCGTTACGCAGTATGACATCATCGATGTTCGTGAGCGTTCCCAGAAGATGGAATGGTTCGAAGAGGCTCAGGACCGCCTGGTTGACGCCAACGTTCCGGCGTGGCTGCAGGTCGTTCCGGACACCCTGCGCATCCTCGTGCACCAGCTGCCCGAGCGCGCTCAGATCGACGTTCCGCTGCAGGAGCAGCTCATCGTCGAGCTTTACTCGAAGTAATCCTTCGACACTTTCATCTTTACCCCTTCTACCGGCGTCAAATAGCGGGCGCCGACAAGGAGAAACTCCATGCTTATTTCCCAGCGTCCTCAGCTCACCGAGGAATTCATCGACTCGTCTCGCTCTAAGTTCGTTATCGAGCCGCTCGAGCCGGGCTTCGGTTACACCCTCGGTAACTCGCTTCGTCGCACGCTGCTTTCGTCCATCCCGGGCGCGGCAGTAACCTCCATCAAGATTGACGGTGTGCTCCACGAGTTCACCACCATCAATGGTGTGAAGGAAGACGTTTCCGAAATCATCCTTAACGTCAAGGGTCTGGTTCTGTCTTCCGACTCCGACGAGCCGGTGGTCATGTACCTGAGCAAGGAAGGCCCGGGTGAGGTCACTGCAGGCGATATCCAGCCGCCGGCCGGCGTGGAGATCCACAACTCGGATCTGCACATCGCATCGCTGAATGAGTCCGCCAAGCTGGAGATGGAACTCGTCGTCGAGCGCGGCCGTGGCTACGTCCCGGCTGCCGCCACCTCGGGAGAAATCGGCCGCATTCCGGTCGACCAGATTTACTCCCCGGTGCTGAACGTCTCTTACAAGGTCGAAGCTACTCGTGTTGAGCAGCGCACTGACTTTGACAAGCTGATCATCGACGTCGAGACTAAGAACTCGATTTCCGCACGCGACGCCCTGGCTTCCGCCGGCGGCACCCTGGTCGAGCTCTTCGGCCTGGCTCGCGAGCTGAACACCGCTGCTGAGGGCATTGAGATTGGCCCGTCCCCGCAGGAGACGGAGTACATCGCCGCCTACAGCATGCCGATCGAGGATCTGAACTTCTCCGTCCGCTCCTACAACTGCCTGAAGCGCCAGGAGATCCACACCGTCGGTGAGCTCGCTGAGTGCACCGAATCGGACCTGCTGGATATCCGCAACTTCGGTCAGAAGTCGATCAACGAGGTAAAGATCAAGCTGGCTAACCTGGGCTTGGCCCTCAAGGACACCCCTGAGGACTTCGACCCGACCCAGCTCGAAGGCTACGACGCAGAGACCGGCGACTTCAAGGACCCGGCTTCCGACGATTCCGAGTAAAGAATTCCACTGAATCGTGACGGCGCGGCAACCGCGCCCCGTCGCGCGCTCAATTAATCCGCACACGAGGAGTACATAATGCCTACCCCCAAGAAGGGTCCGCGTCTCGGCGGCTCCGCTAGCCAGCAGAAGCACCTGCTGAGCAACATGGCAGCGAGCCTGTTCGAGCACGGCGCAATCAAGACCACCGACGCTAAGGCGAAGCTGCTTCGCCCTTACGCTGAGAAGATCATCACCAAGGCGAAGGCCGGCACCGTTGCTGACCGTCGCGCAGTTCTCAAGCTCATCCCGCACAAGGATGTTGTTGCCTACCTCTTCGACGAGCTGGCACCGAAGTTCGAGAACCGTGAGGGTGGCTACACCCGCATCATCAAGCTGGACAACCGCTCCGGCGACAACGCTCCGATGTCCCAGATCTCCCTCGTTCTCGAGGAGACCGTGACCTCCGAGGCAAACCGCGCTACTCGCGCTGCTGCTTCCAAGCAGGCTGAGGAAGCTAAGGCTGAAGAGGCTGAGGCTGAGTCCGCTGAGGCTACCGAGGCTGAGGCTGAGGCTGAGGAGACCACCGAGGAGAAGTAATTCTTCTGAGGTCTAGGCAAGGCCCGCGCTCACCACTGCGGTGGGGCGCGGGCCTTTGTCGTTTTCTCCGCGCCACGGCGCAGAGAGGGGAGCCGTGCTCTGGATGAAGTACCGTTTTAACAAATAAGGGTCCAAGAATTGCACTTTTCAGGCCACTATTTGTTAAAACGGACCATCGACGTAGTCCCCACGGCAGATCGAGCGCACGGTATCATCAACCCCCATGAGTGAAAGCGTTCGCCTGCGACTGGACTTGGCCTATGACGGCACTGACTTCCACGGGTGGGCCCGTCAAAAGGACGACCTTCGCACGGTGCAGCAGACCATCGAGGAGAAGCTGGCCATGGTCTTGCGCCACCCGGTGGAGCTCACGGTGGCTGGGCGCACCGACGCGGGCGTGCATGCCAGCGGTCAGGTGGCGCACTTTGACACCACCCACGCCGCACTAAGTCAGCGCAGCATTGATGGCGATCCCGCCAAACTGGTCCGGCGCTTGGCCAAGCTGCTGCCGGTCGACGTCCGCGTGCACGCCTGCACCGAGGTGTCGCACGATTTCGACGCACGTTTTTCCGCCCTGCGCCGCCATTACGTCTACCGCATCACCACTCATCCGCGCGGCGCGCTGCCGACCCGCGCTCGGGACACCGCAACGTGGCTCAAGCCGGTGGACCTGGACCTAATGCAGGCCGCCGCCGACCAGTTGGTGGGTCTCAACGATTTCGTGGCCTTCTGCAAGGCCAAGCCGCACGCCACTACCATCCGCGAGTTGCTCGCCTTCGAGTGGCAGGACGTGTCGACGCCCGCAGAACCGCAGCTCTATGAGGCACACGTTAGCGCCGATGCCTTCTGTTGGTCCATGGTGCGCTGCCTCGTGGGATGCTGTCTGCGGGTAGGCGAAGGTTCCCGAGAGGTGGAGTTCGCGGCCCAGATGCTTCAGGAAACCAGCAGATCCTCCCAGATTCCCCTCGCCCCGGCCGCGGGGCTGAGCCTGGTTGGCGTGGACTATCCCGACGCAGACCAATTGGCTGCGCGCGCGAAGATGACCCGCAGCCGTCGTGCTGCGGAGGACACGGAGTTGGGTTAATCTAGACCCCACTGCACCAGGGAGGGTGGTGCACTGATTCGGGGAGGATTCTCATGGCACGCGCGTTGCCTACTACCAAGGCCCAGGTATCGGGCCACAAGTTCTTGTTGCGCCGGCTCGAGCACGGCCTAGTTTTCGGCGATATCAGGATGATCCATGATCCGCTGAAACGGCGCCGGCGCGCACTGCTCGGTGGAGTAGCCGCAGTCGCATTCCTTAGCCTCGGTTCGGGGCTCATTGCGTGGATGCAACCGGATCCGCAACCCGGGGATGCGCCCGTGGTCCGCTCTGCGGAGGGACAGCTTTTAGCACTGGTCAATGGCACCTACCACCCGGTGGCTAACCTGGCGTCGGCCCGGCTCATTGCCAACGAAGCGGTGGAGCCACATGCGGCCGGGGATAGCTTTCTAGACCAGATAAGCTTAGGCACACCGCTGGGGATTGCCGATGCCCCGGACCTCCTTGCCGCTGCGACAGGGGAGGAGCCAAGCTGGTCAGCCTGCCTGGAGGAATCCACCCAAGGGGAGAACTGGCAGTCCAGCAGTCGCGTCGGCACCGTGACCGTGGTGGCGCACCACGCCGTTCCCGGGTTCGACGAAGAGCATGCCGCCGTGGCGGAATCCGAGGGCACGCAGTGGTTGCTCACCGGCCAAGGGCGCGTCGTGTTGCCCGAGGCCACGAGCACGCAAGGCAGGGTACTGCGCCGCGCCTTGGGGATGACCGCGGAGACGGCGGTGTGGAGCGTGCCCGCGGAGTTACTCAATGCCTTCGCCGAACTGGAGCCGCTGAGTTTCCCAGCCGCGCCACCAGAGATTCTGGATACCGGCGAACAGCTGTGGGCGCGAACGGAGCAGGGCGTTTTCGCCATCACTCCCACCCAGGCGGAGATGCTCGTCGGCATGGGCGCGCAGCGTTTGCCGGCACAGTCGCAGGAGGTAGCCGCGCTTGGCGACGTCCCACCGACCTTCAACCTCCCGGCTACCCGCATGGACTTCCTGTCTCCTGAGCAGGGCTGGTTGTGCGCGACGCACCAGCATGGAGCCGGTATGACGCGCCCGGTGTCAGCCACCGTGGACTTGCCGGGTGATTCGGCGGCGCAGCGTTTCGCCGGTCTGCGGGCGGGCGTGGGCGTAGACAGCGGGCATGGTTATCACGTGGTCTCTGCCACCGGCAGGCGCCACGAGCTGGCTAGCGCCGGGGAGCTAAACGCGCTGGGCCTGGGGGAACCGGAGCAGGTGCCGTGGGAGATTCTGCGTCTGCTGCCGGAAGGTTCTGCCTTGAGCCGCGCGGAGGCCTTAAAGAATGAGCACTGATAACAGCCACGAGGACGAGGAACCCCAGGGCCCCGAGGAGTAGGCGCACCATAGGCCAGCCTTGGGCGGCCGGTGCTGTCAGTGGTGTCACCGCAAAGGAACGCTCCTCGCGGGTTTCGGCCGCAGGACGAAAGGTCACCGCGGTGAGGGGATCGACCACCCCGTGGCCGGGCTCGGCGGAATCGATGACGCGTTGGCGCAGCTGCGCCGGGGACTCGTCGGGGTAGCGCTGCACCAGCAGAGCGAGCGTTCCGCTGACCAGGGGCGCGGCGAAAGACGTGCCTTGAAAGAGGGTATCCCCCTTGGCACTGGCCCAGCCGCCGCCGGGTTCCAAGGCGAGTGGTACGTTGCCCTCTGCGCTGAGAGGTGCAGCGATGGAGTAATCCGCAAGGTCGTACGGGGTGGCTAGGGCGCCAACCGCGAGGACAGTATCCGCCACGGCGGGGAAGACCACATCACCTTGTTCACAGCCACCGGATGTCGCGTTTCCCGACGCCGCCACCACCACCGCCCCAGCGTCCTCCGCGCGCTGCAGCGCTGCGTCCAAGCCCGATCGATCCACCCGTGAGGCGGCATCCGGCGGGACGCAGGACACGACGGAGACGTTGATGACCTGAGCTCCCGCGTTCACGGCATCCTCGATGGCAGCAGCCAGGCTGGCCAGCGTTCCGGAACCGTGGTCTTCCTCCGCTGAACCATCGGCCCCTGCCGAGTTATCCGGCGCCGGTTGCCTGAAATGCGAACTGGTTTGCCGGATGGCGTAGATTTCCGCATCCGGGGCCACGCCGAGCTCTCTTCCTGCGATGACCCCGGCCACCACCGTGCCGTGCAGGTCACAGTCTCGCAGCGGGTCGGGCTCGTCTGGGGTTACGAAGTCCGCTCCCGGTGTCACGCGCAGCTGGGGGTGCGCGGCCACTCCGGTGTCGATGACCGCGACCTTCACCCCGGCACCCGTGGCAAAAGAATGCAGCCGCGCGCGATAGTCCGAGTATTGCGCGGAAGGCTGCGGCCCTGCCGCGGCGAGGGTAGCCTCCGCGCACGCGGTGTCTGGCTCGCGGGCAGCAGCTACCGGCCCGGGCAACACACAGGACCCCCACGCCAGACCAGCGCCAAGAGCAGCGCTGGCGGCGCCGATTCTAATTAGAGCTATCATGAGCCCAGCCCCCTAATGAACTCGAAGAGCCCAGCCAGGTGTGCGGCGAGCGGCAAACACGCAGCCAGTGCGAGGGCTTCGGCGCGCTCGAACCACACGATGGTGGTCGGCTCAATCTGCCGTAGCTTGCCTGCCCACACCGGTACTGACAGCATGGCCACAACGATGAGCCCCGCGACGACGCTGAGCACCCATGTTTCCGTGGTTGGCGCAGAAAGCCGCTGCCACTCGTGTAGTGGCACAGCCACCGAGGCACTAGCAGCGGCGAGGCCATAGATTCCCAGTGCCCACGCAGCAATGGGCCGGGCATGGCGTGCTGCATGCACGATGACCCCGCCAGCGATACTTACACATAGCGCTTGGGAGGCCCCCTGGGTTGCCGCCGCGTTGGCGTTCAATGCGACGAGGAGCAGGGCAGGGGCACCCGCCACCGCGCAGCCCACCGCGATGCCCTCGTAGGCCTGCCCGGCGCGCCGGGCAGCGAGCGCGTTATCGGTGGGTACCTCGTCCGAGATGCTTAAGTCTTGCCCGGCGGTGGGAAGCTGCGGCACGCGCAAACCCGCCAGCCGCGTGGTCAGCAGGGGAGCGCCCGCCAACAGGCCCACGGTGGCGGCGAGGAGCGGGGCGGGGCCGAGGAGGCCGACGAGCACGAGCAGGCACCACGTCGCGGCAGTAGCCCGGTCCCGCAGCCCGCCGATGCGTACCAGGTGGGAGAGCACCGCCGTCGCACCGACGGCGGTCGCGGCCCCCACGACGGGTGCCGCCGACACCGCGGTACCTGCAGGTCCAGCGACAAATGCTGCGCCAGTGGCTAACCCGCCCGCCAGCCCCGCGGCGACGTGCGCGGTGGCGAGCAGAGATCCTCGCCGCGTCCATACCGCAAGAACGAGGGCGAGGAGTGCAGTGGCGGCGCAGCCGACCGTGGGGGACAGTGTTGCGGCAAGGAGCCCACCGCCGGCGATAAGGCCCGCCACACCCCACAGCCCAGCCAGGCCAGAAAGCTGCGTGGCGGAGACATCGGCGGCTAATGCTTCCGCGGCGTCGCGCACGATGGGTGCCGGCGCCGGTGCATCCGGGCTAAGCACCAGCACGGAGCCTTCTTCTACGCTGGTGCGATCCAGTGGCGTGGTCATCGATATGGTCTTGCCCGCCGCGGTAGTGGCGCGCCACAGGATGGGTGCTGGGGGAACGTCGACAAGCACGAGCAGCTCCCCCAGCACCTCCCCGAGACTGGAAGAAAGCGGCAGTGAGATATCCGCTTCTTTGCGGGTCTGGCCTGCGTGGATACGGACGGTGACGCGGACAGAATGCGCGAGTGCGCGAGTCATGGAAAATACCTCCCCCGAGAAAAATTTCTGGGCAACCCCTTGCCCATTGCCTCACATTGTGGCTTACTGGTGGCACGCTGTCCACCGCTTAAGGAGGCGGTGGAGTACTTCGGGGGGAAGGACTTTGACATGCGCGTACCTACACGCGTCGTTGACACCGGGCTGTCGTCATATCGGGAACCAGCGCCACCACTGCCGCAAGGCAGCATTGATGCCGAGGCCGTGCCGGAGGCGGCCCGTGCCCAGCCCGTTCCGTTGGTTCGCCTGCTTATGCCGCTGGTCATGATCGCGGCCATGGTGGGCATGGTGGCGCTCATGGTTCTCGGCGCGGGTGATGCGCGCCGGATAAGCCCCATGAGTCTCATGTTCCCGCTCATGATGCTGGCCAGCATGGCGATGATGTTCAACCCGCAGGGAGGCGGGCAGGATCCGGACGAAACTCGCCGGACGTACCTGCGTCACCTCAAGGCGCTGCGCGAGGAGGCGCTGGAGCGCGCGGCGGCGCAGCGCGCGCATGAGGAACACCGCAATCCGGCGCCTGGGCAGCTCGGCGCGTTGATTCCGACGTCGCGCCTCTGGGAGCGGGATGCGGATGCCCCGGATGCGCTGGAGGTGCGGGTGGGCACCGGGCCGATGGCACTGTGCACGCCGATCAATGTTCCAGATTCGGGTGCCGCGGAAGACCTCGACCCAGTGTGTGCGGTGAGCCTGCGCCAGACCGTGCGCGCGGTGGGAACGCTGGCGGATATGCCGGTGGTCATCCAGCTCCAAGCCTTCCCTATCGTGGGGCTGGCCGGTGCGGATGCGCACGGTATGGCCCGCGCGCTGCTGTTGCACCTGGCGGTACTGCATGGCCCGGAAACCGTGGGCATTGAGTACCACGGGGAGAGCTGGGAGTGGCTGAAGTGGCTGCCGCACTCGAGGGATCCGGAGAGCGCTCAGTTTCGTATCCGCGTCGTGGAGGAGGACCACCGGCATCGCGGTGTACTGGACAAAGAGGGAGCGCCGGGGGACGCCCCGACGACCACCATCGCCGTGGGTGTCACACCTCATTCGCTGCTGGGCCGCCGTGCGGAGGACGAAGGCATTTACCTGCGGGCGGAAGGCGCGCTGTCCGTGGTTACCGCCGCGGGGGAGGAGGAGCTGGGCAGCTGCGCGCTTATCGACGTTTCCACGGCCCTCCTCCACGCCCGCACGCTTGCGCCCTATCATCGCCCCTTCGGCGGCGATGCTCCGGCAACGCCACGGCACGGTCGCGATGCAGACCTCCCTGTGCTGCTGGGCTACCGGGACGTGGATGCGCTGCAGGCCTCCGGCATGTGGCATGGCCGCAGCCCGGCCGAACGCCTGCGCGTGCCTATCGGTGTGGACGAGTCCGGGCAAGCGGTGGTGCTCGACCTGAAGGAGTCGGCGCAGGGCGGCATGGGCCCGCATGGGCTGTGCATCGGTGCCACGGGCAGCGGAAAATCGGAGCTGCTCAGGACGCTCGTCGTGGCCCTAGCCGCCACGCATAGCCCGGAGGAGCTCAACCTCGTGCTTGTGGACTTCAAAGGTGGCGCGACCTTTCTCGGCTGCGAGGAGCTGCCGCACACCTCCGCCGTGATTACCAACCTGGAGGAGGAATCTACCCTGGTGGAGCGCATGTACGATGCCATCTCCGGGGAGATGAACCGCCGCCAGGAGCTGCTGCGCAAGGCCGGCAACTTTGCCAATGTGGGCGAGTTCAATGCTTCCGCTGCCGCGGTGGCGGAGCACGGGCCGCTGCCGGCGCTGGTCATCGTGGTGGACGAGTTCTCGGAACTGTTGGGCCAGCACCCGGACTTCGCGGAGCTCTTCGTCGCAGTAGGAAGGCTCGGCCGCTCACTGCACGTGCACCTGCTGCTGGCATCCCAGCGCCTGGAAGAAGGGCGCCTACGGGGATTGGATTCGCACCTGTCCTACCGCATTGGCCTGAAGACATTCTCCGCCGGGGAGTCCCGCCAGGTCCTCGGTGTGCCCGACGCCTACCACCTCCCCGCCCAGCCGGGATCCGGCTACCTCAAGACGGATGCCGATGCCCCCACACGGCTCCAGGCCTCCTATGTATCCGGCCCAGTGACGCGCCGGGTAGCCCTAGAAGATGATGCTTCCGCACAGCACACGGCGCGCCTGGAGCTTTTCACCGGGCACCGCGCTGCGGTAGAGGACGTGGACTATGCGGTACTCGTGGATTCCTCGAGCACCCTCCTGGACACCGTGGTGGCTGCTGCCCGGGACGAAGCCGCCGGGCGTGGCCAGTCAGCGCGGCGAATCTGGCTGCCGCCCTTGCCGGCCGTGGTGGAGCTGTCCAGTGTCGCCGCTGTGCAGGTAGAACCGCCCGGTGCGGGCGGCGGGCTGTGCGCCGAGGTGGGGCTTATCGACCGCCCCTATCACCAGCGCCAAGACCCGCTCACCGTGGACTTCACGACGGGTGGCGGGCACCTGGCGCTGTGCGGTGGGCCGCAGTCGGGCAAGTCAATGGCGCTGCGCAGTATCGCCTCCGGGATGGCCCTGCGGCACTCGCCGGATCAGGTGCGCTTTTATGTCATCGACTTGGGTGGCGGACAACTGCAGGTTCTGGAGCGGCTGCCCCACGTGGCCGGGGTGGCCGGCCGCGAGGAACCGGAGAAGGTACGGCGCATCGTCGACGAAGTCGCTGGCCTCGTGCGTCGCCCGGAATCCCGCCACACCTTCCTGATTGTGGATGGCTGGCACCACATTGGCACCTCTGGGGCGGATTTTGAAGATCTCGCCGAGCCGATTACCCAGCTGGTCGCAGATGGTGCGTCTTCCCACGTTCACGTCCTGATCGCGGCGGCGCGGTGGACCAGCCTGCGGCCGTCAATCCGGGACCTTATCGCGGCGCGCCTCGAGCTGCGTCTGGGTGAAGCCATGGATTCCCTCATTGACCGCAAAGCACAACAAAAACTCCCGGCAGCGCCCGGTCGGGGCATCACGCTGGCGGGGGAGAACCTGCTCTTCGCTGCGACGTCCCCGCAGGATATCGCTCATATCTGCGGAGTGCATGCGGACGCCCAGCCGGTCCCGCCGTTGAAGATGCTGCCCGCCCTGCTCACCGAGCTTCCACAACCGGTAGGCAGCCCACCGGCCGGGGTGGCCTGGGGAATTGGCGGGCCGGACCTGGACCTTCTGACGTGGGATCCGACCACGCAGCCCCACCTCGTGTGCATTGGTTCTCAAGGTTCCGGTAAGTCGCAGTTCCTCAGCGTGATTCTCGCCGGTATCAGCCAACTGAACCGGGAGGAAGCCCGCCTCGTGGTTATCGATGAGCGCCGGGCACATTTGGGGACGCTGGATGAGGAGATGGTGGCGGTCTACGGGGCGTCGGCAAGCGCAGCCACCCAGGCCATCCTCGATACCGTCCGCACCTTAGAGCAGCGCCTCCCCGGCCCCGAGGTCACTCCCGCGCAGTTGGCCGCGCGGAGCTGGTGGGAGGGGCCGGATATTTACCTTGTCATCGATGATCTCGACTTGGTCAGCGACATTGCCCTGGCACCACTTGTGGAGATTCTCCCGCACGCCCGCGATGTGGGCCTGCACCTAGTGCTCGCGCGCAAATCAGGAGGAATCGGGCGCGCGCTGTTTGGGCAGTTCCTCTCGGCAGTGCGCGACCTGCAGCCAGCACTGCTGCTTCTCGACGCCGACCGCGACGAAGGCGCCATCTTCGGCATCAAACCAGTAGCGCTGCCGCCCGGCCGCGGCCAATGGGTCGTGCGTGGGGCACCCCAAGGCCTGGCACAGGTGTATGTGCCGGACACCGACACACCAGAAGAACCACCACACACCACATCCAGCAAGGGAGATAACCAATGACCGCGACTCATGCACTGCGCACACCGTCGACTACGCCAGAGACCACACTCGTTATCACGGTGCTCGACGCCGCCACGATCTATGAGGGGCCGGAGACGATCTACCGCTACGACTTACCCGGCACTGGTATCGCCGAAGGCTGGGCGCTCGACGCCGTCCTTGACCAGGCAGAAAAGGTCTGCGGGGCGGAGTGGCCGGAGGTAAGCGCCGAGGTGGTAGCGGATCCATCCGGTACGGACATCACTGACGAGGCAGTGAGCATCCTGCGCCGCCAACTGACCGGCGCGGGCGCGACGGTAGTGGAAACAGAACCATCGCCGCCCGTGGTGGAACAAACACCGACTCTTACAAGGGCGGTTGTGGACGGGCACGACGAGGGCCATGCAGATACCGTGACAGCTGAGCGGCCGCGAGCCACGCGCGCGCGACGCTCCCATCGCGCGACACCACACCGCCTTTCTGCGCTCGTGGGAGGCATCGACCCCTTCTATATCGCCATTGCGGTCATGGTGCTCGTCGTGGCCGGGGTGTCCTGGTGGGCCGTGGGACGCAAAGACGCAGCCTTAGCAGCCGCGACACCACACCAGACGGCGGTAAGTACTTCCAGTGCTGCCCATTCGCCGGGTACGACCCCGACCCAGAGCTCGGACGCGCCGACTGAGGAGGGCGGGACGCAAGGCTCGCCCGGGGATACCGGCAGTGCGCAGCTGCGTCCGGGCCAACAAGCCATCGACGTGGAAGGGATGTCCTTGGTCTTGCCACAGGGTTTTCGTACCAGCGTGGAAGATGGGCTCGTTACCGCGGCCGGTGAGGATCCCAACCTGCGGATCCTTGTCGCTGCAGATCCGCTTTTCAACGTGCCCGTTGACGTCCTTTTTGCGGAGATCAAGGAGCAGATCGAATCCGATCCCGCCCTCCGTGATCCGGTAGAGGAGTCCGGGCGGCTGACCTATACCGAAGACCCCGGCGATGGCTCGCGGGTGACCTGGATGATGTGGGAGGACAAAGGCCACCAGATGTCCGTGGGCTGCCACACCAAGTTCGAGCCCAACGTGGTGCAGAAGGCAGCGTGCCGAATGGCGGCGGAATCGCTGGTTAAGAAGGACTAAGCAGCGGCAAGCCAGAAAAATTAAAAACTTTGAAACCGGTGGGAACCGATGCGCCACTAACTCAGTCCAATAAGGGTGAGAAGGACACAGGGTGCTTCTCGGGGGGAAAGAAACACACATCAGGCCCCGTAGTAAAAGGGCATGCCCCAGGTAGGGAACAAAGAAAGGGAGAGAACAATGACTCAAACGTTCCGCACAGAAGCCGACGTAATGGTGGCCACCGCCGGCCGCGTCGACTCCACCAATGACGAGGTACAGGGTGAGCTCACCCGTCTGCAGGGAGTTGTGGACTCCGTCCGCGCCAGCTGGGCAGGCCGCGCGCAGGTTTCCTTTGACAACCTGATGCAGCGCTACAACTCCTCCGCACAGCAGCTGCGTGAGGCACTGACCGCCATCAGCGACAACATCAGGGACAATGCCCGAAACTTTGATTCGGTTGAGGCAGATAACGCCCAGTCCTTCGACAACGTCGGCGGCGCGGGCCTGGCCCTTTAAACAGAGCCGCAGCCTCCTATAGCCGTACGCACTGAACCACACACGAGCACACAGAAGATAAGGAACACGCAATGTCTGGAATTAAGTATCAGTTTGGCGCCATCGCTGGTGCCGCCGCCGACATCAACTCCACCTCCGGCCGCATCAACGGGCTCCTCGGTGACCTTAAGGCCACCCTGCAGCCGATGGTATCGACATGGGAGGGAGAAAGCGCCGCCGCATATAACGCGGCGCAGGCCAAGTGGGATAAAGCTGCCGCCGAGCTCAACACGGTGCTAGCGACCATCTCCACCACGGTGTCCCAGGGCAATGACAATATGAGTGACGTCAACCGCCGCGCCGCCGCTAGCTGGGGCTAAACCGTCTCGACTGCGGGTCTTTCGCTAGGAGTATGGGCGCAGTCTTCCATCACCATTCACAACCATGAGCGGTGGGTGGCGTGGAGGAAGGCGTGAAGGGCTAGGAGAGGGGGTGCAGTCAATGGAAGGGCTGGACGCACCACCTCACAGTCAGCACTTTCTGCCCACCTAGTGAAAGGCGCCGGTATCGCTTCTCATCAACGTTTCTGTCTCTACCCCCACCCCGAAGTATCTGGGGATGGAGGCGTTGGTGAGGGGCGATATCGGCGTTTTGGGTTTTCAAACAGCCTCATACTAAAGTGAAACACCTATGTGTCCGCACCCGCGTCTACGTGGGTGCGCGCGTGCTGCAGGTCTCCACCGGCCGCTGTATGTACCGCGTAGGGGCTTACATAGCGTTGGCCGGCAGTTCCGAGACAGACTTTCAAGGAGTCATTTTGTCTACTTTCCACCCGAAGAGCGGTGACATCACCCGCAAGTGGTACGTCATCGACGCTACCGACGTGGTTCTGGGCAAGCTTGCTTCCACCGTGGCTGACATGCTGCGCGGTAAGCACAAGCCCCAGTACGCACCGAACGTTGATTGCGGCGACCACATCATCATCCTGAATGCGGACAAGATCCACATTTCTTCCAACAAGCGCGAGCGCGAGATGCGCTACCGCCACTCCGGCTACCCGGGCGGCCTGAAGTCCATGACCCTTGGTCAGTCCCTGGACGCCAACCCGGTTCGCGTTATCGAGGAAGCTGTGAAGGGCATGATGCCGCACAACAAGCTTTCCAACGCCTCCATCAAGAAGCTGCACGTTTTCGTGGGCGAGGAGCACCCGTACGCCGGCCAGAAGCCGGAAACCTTTGAGTTTAAGCAGGTGGCACAGTAATGACCGAGCAGAACATCGACAACAATGTAGCCGACGCTGCCGACATCGCTGCAGCAACCGCCGCTACCGAGGAGTTCACCAACACCATCGGTGATTCCCTGGCAACCGACACCGAGGCTGAGGTTGAGACCGCTGCCCCGGCTATCCACGAGGGCCCGATTCAGACCGTTGGCCGCCGTAAGCGCGCCATCGCTCGTGTCCGCCTCGTCGCTGGTTCCGGCAACATCTCTGTCAACGGCCGTGCCTTTGACGAGTACTTCCCGAACAAGCTGCACCAGCAGGACATCCTGCAGCCGCTGACCATCCTCGAGCGCGAGGGCCAGTTTGACCTCAAGGTCACCGTCACCGGTGGTGGCCCGACCGGCCAGGCCGGCGCCCTGCGTCTGGCTATCGCCCGCGCACTGAACATCTACAACCCGGCTGACCGCCAGGCCCTGAAGAAGGCTGGCCTGCTCACCCGTGATGCTCGTGCCGTGGAGCGCAAGAAGGCTGGTCTGCACAAGGCACGTCGTGCCCCGCAGTACTCCAAGCGTTAATCTTCGCGCATACTGCATTTTCGAAAGCCGCTGCTTCCCTTTCGGGGGAGGTGGCGGCTTTCCCCGTTCGGGCAGCGCACTGGTGTGATTCTCCTTATACTAAGCGGCGTGAAAGTCATTCTTGAGAGCGCGCGGGACGCACTATCAGTCCCCTTGGACGCAGCAAAGCTGCTGTGGCGGTACCTGCCGCAGCTGATCACGGTGATTTGCCTGTCGCTGGCCGTGCGCGCGGCGGTGCTGTGGTTGGCGGTGGTTATTTCTGAGTATTCGCCGTTGGCCGCCACGCTCATCTTCCCCTTTGCGCCGCTTTCTGTGATGACCGGCGTCATCGTGTGCTTTTGGATCATGCAGCCGTCCATGGAGTTCTTTGGCGGCGAGACCCGCTTTAGCAAACTGGATAAGACCACGCTGCTGACCGTCGGTGGCCTCCTCATCCCGTTCCTTACCGTGTATTCCTCCCACGGCCTGTTGCGGGATGACGCGCGGACCTTTGTCTACGACTCCGTGACCATCGAGGTGGCCACTAGCTTTCTCGATTATGATTTCGGGCGCTCGTTCATAAACTCCGGATGGCTATTTGCAGGGTTTCTCATTTCTATCGTGGTGCTGCGCAAACTCATTGGTGCGCTGCAGTTGGGGGAGCGCGCCTTTGGCGTGGCCACTGCGGCGGCGTACCTGGAGGTGCTGTGGATGGCCACGGCGTCGCTAAGTATCACCAGCAATTTTGAGAAGGTCCGTGTGTGGATTCTTAGCCGGCAAGGCATTGGCCCCGTGTGGGACTCTATTGTCACGGCGAAGGATTGGATCGTCGCCCACACCTGGGTCATTGGTGCGGTGATTGGGTGGCTGTGGAATAACGCGGCGCAAATCGGCAACTTTATCGTCGTGCCCTTCGCATGGCTGACCCTCGGCGCGGTGGTCTACAACACGAGCCTGACCAGAGAGAAGGACAGTTCTGAGCCGGACACGTCAGGCGAGGAGGACGCGGTACCGCCCCTGCAGACGGTAGCCGATGCCCCCATCGAAGGTCCCGCCGAACGAGGAAAGCTCTCCCCGCATGCCGAGCAGAAGATGTGGGCCGATTATGGGCGTCGCTATTCGGAAGCAGCCTTCCGAACGACGCGAGACATGCTGGACAACGCCGCGCAGCCACTCGTCGGCCCCTTCCGTAATGCGTGGCGCAATTTCAAGACGCTGGCAGTCGCCGGTGCGGTCCCCATGCTGACCTTCTGCCTCGTCTTCGTCTTGGCTTCGGGCGCTGAGCTGGGCGTAATCTATGCCCTGCGTGCCATCATCAAACCGCTGGCGCTGGGGACCATCACCATTGGGCTTGAGCCTTATGTGCTGGTCCTTGCCCGAGCCGTGTACTTCCTCGTTGCGCTCCCGCTGGTGGTAGCCGCGCTGGACCGCTTCCTCAACGCTGAGTACGCCGAGGCGGAGGACGCAGATGAGAGCACCGACGAAAACCAAGGCGAAGAGCCGGACGCTGAATCTGCCGTCCCAGCGAGCCAGGCGGGAGAGAAGTAGGTGGAATCGGTGACACAGACTACTGAGCACACTCAAGCCGGTGACGTGGATCGCGCAGAAGCCACGACCGATCCTGATACCCACATCAGCGCGCGCAAGCTGAACATTCTCACCCTGGTTGTCGCGGTGGTGTTGATTGCTGGCGGGATTACGGTTGAGCAGATCAACAGGCGCGGGTCCAGCGAGGAGCTGGCGCGTCCGGACCTGCGGGAGGACCACATCGTGAACCTGCGCCCTGAGACCGCGGACGTCTTGCCGGAGGCCTTCATTGAGAAGATCGCCCTGTGTACCGAAGCACCGCTGCAATCCGAGAATGCTCTGCTAGAAGGAGCCCACGGCTATTCCTGCAAGCCGTGGCTTACCAAGGAGCAGGACGCTGAGGGGCTCATGACATTCCATAGTCCGCGGGACATTGTCATTGGGGAGGAGGCCGAAGAGATGTACAGAGCCTTGCCCGATTATCACGATGATGCCTTCCAGACGTCGACCCGTACTGTTCGCGAGGCGAATGGTTCCGCCCCGGAAGTCCTCGTCAACGAATGGGGCAAGGATGGATTCGGCGGTGGCGACATTTTCGTCTACTACCCAGAAGAGAAGGTAATGGTGTCGTGGCCGTGGAACAAGACCGATCCGGGCGCGGAGGACGTTGAGGCGGTTGTCCGCGCAGAAGGCTTCTAAGCGCCTGTGCGCAGGCGCACCTCATAAGGGGCGCCCCAGGTGACGAATAATTCGGAAGGCTCGAAATCGGCGTTGGTGACGAAGTAGTACGTCATCTCCCATTCAGCCGGCCGCGCGCTGGGCTCGGGGAGGATATTGGCATCTAGTTCGAAAGGATTGATGGCCATCGGCCCCGCAGCCCCTTCGGGTTCACAGAGGTTGGGGAAGGCGGCGGGCATATCGGTCGGCACGTCCTGCGGGGACAACACGAGGCGGACAGGTTGCTCGATCCCTTGGCCGTCACGGAGCCCGACCTCGCATCCTTCAAGTGGGCTTTCCGGATCCGCATGCCAGTCCACGGTGGCCTTGTAGAGTGCGGTGTCCCCGGGGAGCGCAGGGGGATCCATGAGGTTCTTGTCGGCATAAAGGGAGCCGAATTCGGAGGGGTCTGCCTTGTCGATGGCGGCCAGGGTGACCGTCGCCGAGCGCTGGGCGGTGTCCTGGTCTAGCTGATAATCAAAGCTGAACTCGGCGGGCTCTTGCTTGGTGGCCTCGACGGTCGAATGGACCGACAGCGGTCGGTATCCGTGCACCATGACGGAGGAGGAGGCCGCCACCATGATCGCGAGCGCCGGAAGAGTTGCTGCCCACCACCACGCCTTCGAGGCCTTCTTCGATGCTGTGTCTTGGGACGTCATGCTTTAACCTCCACGGCTGTGTGAAGTTCCTTGCCCATGGGGACCGGTTGTTGGTGGAAGTCGCCGAGGAGATTCTCCACCTCTAGCGCCAGCGTGGCGGGGCCCAGCGAATCCTCTGGGAGTACAAAGAGACTGGTACATGTCATGGGGAGGGAGACGACCTCGGCGTCGCATTGCGGTGTGGTCGTGCGGAAAACACGGCCCTCGGAGTCTTCTAATTTCAGGCTCAGGGGGTAGGAGTGAGTGCGCTCCAGCGTGAAATCGACGGCTACTTCATACAGCTCACTGAGCTCCTCGCCCTCGGGCAGAGTACCGGTGAATTCCGCGTAGTCTCCAGACGCCAGCGGGCGAGTGTGGACGTCTACCTGGCTAATGCGGGTGTGCCCGGGTATTTCGTCGGTGTACTCAAAGTGGGAGAATTCCACCTCGCGCGGATCGGGCATCTGGTCACTAATGAAGATGCCCAGGGAGGTGATCGCTGCGGCCACGGCGATCATGGGGACCTTCTTGCGGTTGAGCAGGGGCAGGGAGGAAGATTTGCGGTGGGTCATGCCAACTCCATCTCTGCTACGGGGGTGGGGTCAAACCAGCGGTAGGACATGTCCAGGCTGGATTTGCGCACCGTCAGATCGTTGAGAACAAGCGCTGTTCCGGGGGCATCGTCGACGGTGATGTCGACGGCGAAGGGAACCCCGGGGTTGGGCCTGGTCACCGCCCCGTTCTCCAGTGAAGGCGCGATGGAGAACTGCTCAAAGGGGATAGGCTCACCATTGCGGGTAAGGCTAAACATCTGTTGGTAGTCCGTGAAGGCGGTGTCTTGGGTGTTGAGGAACGTGGCGGTGACGTGGACTTGGCCGGCCTCGACGCGGGGCTTATCGACGACCACCTGGGCCTGCTGCAACTCCACCGTTTCGCCCGGAGCGATGACTGCAGGTTCTTCCGTTTCCGCGGGCTCGGTATTTCCGAGCACCAGAAATAGCGCTGCGACAACGAGTACCGCCATGTTGAACTTGGTGAGCACACCATCGGTGAGGGCTTTGAAGAGTTTCACTCCCTTCGACTCCCTCACGCGAGTCAAGCCTTTCGCATAGGACATGGTGATTATTCAAGCAGAGGACGGCCCAGCGCGCGCGTTAACTGGGGAAACTCCCCACCGGCCCTGCTCACAGGGCAGAAGGTGGGAAGAAGTCTACACAACAAGAACGAGCCGACCTGCGCCAGGCAAGGGGGAGCGGGCATAATAAACAACTATGACTCGACTTTTTGGAACCGATGGAGTTCGCGGCCTCGCGAACAAGAAGCTCACTCCCATTCTGGCTTTGCGCCTAGGGCAGGCAGCGGCGGAGGTGCTGACCTCGGACCGGGAGTCCTACGAGCGCCGCCCGCTGGCGATTATTGGGCGCGACCCGCGTGTGTCGGGCGAGATGTTGGATGCGGCGATTGCCTCGGGCTTGGCCTCACGCGGCGTCGACGTCGTGCGCATCGGCGTGCTGCCGACCCCGGCCATCGCATTCCTCACCGATGATTTTGGGGCGGACCTCGGCGTGATGATTTCCGCCTCCCACAACCCGATGCCGGACAATGGCATCAAGTTCTTTTCCGCGGGCGGCAAGAAGCTGCCGGATGAGGTGGAAGACCGCATCCAGGCTGCCATGGACAACCTCACCGACGGTGGGCCCACGGGGACCAAGATTGGTCGCATTATTTCGGAGGCCCCCGACGGCCGGGAGCGCTACCTCAAGCACCTAGCAGAGGTCGTCACCACGGATCTGAGCGGTATCAAGGTTGTCGTCGACACCGCAAACGGTGCTGCCTCCAAGGTTGCTCCGCAGGCCTATGAGGCAGCGGGCGCTGAGGTCATTGCTATCCACAACAAGCCCAATGCCTTCAACATCAACGAGGACTGCGGTTCGACCCACATTGAGAAGACTCAGGAGGCCGTCGTCGAGCACGGCGCTGATCTGGGCCTGGCCCACGACGGTGACGCTGACCGTTGCCTAGCCGTCGATGCTGAGGGCAACGTCGTTGACGGTGACCAGATCATGGCGATCCTCGCGGTGGGCATGAAGGAAGAGAACGACCTCCGCTTCAACACCCTGGTGGCCACCGTGATGTCGAACCTGGGGCTGAAGCTGGCGATGCAGGAGCAGGGCATTGAGGTCAAGGAAACCGCCGTGGGGGATCGCTACGTGCTGGAGGAGCTCAACCGCGGTGATTTCTCCCTGGGCGGCGAGCAGTCCGGTCACGTCGTGCTGCCGGATGATTGCACCACTGGCGATGGCACACTGACGGGACTGTCCATCATGGCGCGCATGGCTAAGTCCGGCAAGACCCTTAAGGAGCTGGCCTCCGTGATGACGGTATTGCCGCAGGTGCTCATCAACGTGCCGGTGTCCGATAAGGCGGTCATCCTCAATGCCCCCGAAGTCAAGGAAGCTATTGCCGCCGCCGAGGCAGAGCTTGGTGATACGGGCCGCGTCCTGCTGCGCCCCTCAGGCACAGAGGAGCTCTTCCGCGTCATGGTGGAAGCAGCTGAAAAGGAGCAGGCACGCAAGGTAGCGGGCAAGCTTGCTGCCGTCGTTGCCGCTGTCTAGTTCTACCCGCATAATCGCAACCCTGGGCCTTTGGCCTGGGGTTTCTTCTTTTTCTGCGCGGTGGGGGAACCGGCGGGTGGCTTTCTCAGTCCAATAAGAGCAGGAATCACTGTTTGTTGTGGACAAGAAGGAGGGCGCACATGCCCGACGTATTTTTTGATGAGGAGGAAGCCACGCGGCTTCTCGACGACGTCATGGACCAAGCCCGCGCCCAAAGTGACGCACACCGCGGGGACAGACCGAGCTTTGCCCCGTCTTCTGCGGGGCGGGATTTTAGCGGGCATGGGGCGCAGATTCAGGCGTTGTTGAGTCGGCTACACGAGCGTGGTGCGTGGCGCTTGGAGAACATATCGGCCACCGCGGGCGCCGCGCGTGAGCAGGTGCGGGCGTTTGGCGACGTCGACCGTGGCCTCGCTGGCCAATTCGGCAGCCAGGAAACGGGGGCGAACTGATGTCCACGATGATCAAGTCGCTCTTGGGCGATTATTCACAGGTAGTCTCCCAGTTTCAGGCTGCGAGCCTTGGCGGCTACTCCGGTCCCAGCACACCGATTGATTTGTTGGGGGACATGGTGGGTTCCGTCGACGGGATCAACCCAGGAGAGCTCGTGACGCATACCGCGTCGGCGATGGGCGCGCGACGTCCACTGCGCGGCGGCAATGGTCTGCGGGATTTCCTCCTTGGCACGGTGCTGTCGCTGGCTGGGGGAGCGATCATGGATCACCTGCGCGGCGTGCAGGATGACTTTGAGAAGGAAAGGGACGAAGCCGATGATCTGGTGGAGTCCGCGCAGCAGTGCTCCGAGGCCATCGAAGACGTGGTCAGTGTTTCCGAATCTGCCGTAGCGGAGTTGATTTCTGCAGTAATTCCGCTGCTGAATATCTTGACCATGTTGCTGCAGCGGCACCCGTTGGGCAAGGCCATCGTCCCAGTTATTTCGCGCATTGGCGGTGACCTAATCGACCAGACGAATGACACCATTTCGCAAACCTGTCGGGACCGCGACACTGCCATTGAAAATTGCTACGGCGAGTTTGAAAAGCGCTGCACCGAGGTATGCGAGCGGGAGCTGCCGGAAACCCCGCCTGAGCCTGAATGCGGTTGCGAGGAGAAGCCGAAGGAGTGCCCACAACCGGATCCTGAGCCCTGTGAACCGACGAAACCTGTGAGCCCCGCAGAACCAACGGCACCGGCGCAAGCCCAGCCAACGCCACCGGCGCCGACAGCGCAGCCCGCTCCACCGCAGCAACCAGTCGAGCCGGAACCAGACAAACCGGTGGCACCGCCAGAAAAACCTGCGCCAACCCAGCCCGCAGGGGTTTCGGAAGAAGAATGCCCGCCGGCTGAGGATAAGCCTCGGCCAGCGAAACCGAACACGCCGCATACCGTGCCGACTGAGCCCGCAGCGCAAGCGCAGCCCACACCCGATTCCACCGCAACAGAAGAAGAGCACAAGCCGTGCGGGTGCCACGCGGAGAAGGAGTCGCAGCAGTCTTGTACCTGCACTGAGCAGCCGCGCGACGTGGGAACCACCACGCCGGCCGACGCCGGGATTGAGGTGCCCAGCGAGGTTGACGTGCCGACCGCACCCGTGCAGGCGGAGGTGACTGAATGCCCGGAGGAGGCGGTGCAGGTAGTCGAAGAGGTCGAGGAGCCTGACGAGCCTGTAGAAGCTGAAGACTGTGAGGAAGAAAGCGGCGAGAGTCCTAACGCGGAATCCTGTGAGTGTAAGCTGGAGGAATCCTGCTGCGGAAGTCTGGGCATCCTAGGCGTAGGAGTTGCCATTCTGGGGCTTGGGCTGCTGGCTGAAGCCGCCGTGGATTTCATTGAGAACCTACCGGAGCCTGAGCTGGAACCTGCGCCTGAGCCCGAACCAGAACCAGAGCCGCAGCCGGAACCGGAGCCAGGTCCACCGCCGGCACCAGAACCAGCCCCGGACAACGGAGTCACGCCACCACCGCCAGAGCTAAATAACGTTCCGGAGCCAGAAGCTCCACCGGAGAAGCTGGCGCATATGCAGGCAGCGGAAGCGCCGGCACCGGCACCAGTGCCGGAACCTGCACCGGTGCCAGCCCCTGAACCGCCCCCTGAGCCAGCTCCTGGGCCGGCTCCCGGCGCGGGAGCCGCACCAGAAATGAAGCCGGAAACGGCACCGGAAGAAAGCTCAGATTCCCCATCCGTACAGGCGCGAAAGGCAGGGCAGTGGTAATGCCGCACAATGATTTCGATGAGTTCGCACGCGGATTCCGTGAGCGCACAGCCGCACGGCTGTTGGAGTTTGAGAAAGCGATGGCCAAGGCACAGGACGAGCTCGAGAAGTCCGCTCAGCGCGCGGCCCAAGCCCAAGCGCACACACATGCGCCGCACACACATACGCCGGGGCGAAACCCAGAGTCCAGGGGCGTGCCGCATAGTCAAGCGCAGGGGCAGGGCCGGGGCCGTCCGCGCGGTCAGGTGCAGTCGGTGCTCAGGCGCAGCTGAAGCAGCAGCGAGAAACAAGTCTGGTTCCTCGCAGCCACAGGTGATACCGTGAGGTGACTGCCTACTGCACGTATCAACCAGGGTGAGGAGAATGCCGCATGACAACAGTGCCTTGGCTTCATGACGTCCTGTGGGGCGTTCTTCCCATGCTGTACCTCTTGGTGGCTTTTGTTGTGCTTGGCATTGAGATTAAATTCGACAGAGAAATGTCCCACATAAAGCTGTGGACGGCCGCTCAGTTGCTTCTGCCGGGCATTGCACTTATTGCCTGGTATTTTCTTGAAGTCCCTAAGCTAAAACAACTACAGCAGGACGACAACTGATCGTCCTGCTGTAGTTAGGAAAAGCCGCGCTGTGAAGCGCTATTTCGTTGGAGCTTTATTTGCTGTACTCAAAGCCGGCGCGTTGAGCCAGGTCCTCGCCGGTGAAGCTCTCAACGCCCTTCGCGGAGGCGTCGGCATCCGCAAAGCCGTCATACTTGGATTCGCCAGCCAGGGTGGAAAGGAAGAAGCCGGTCACAAGGCCGCGGGCGGTCTCGACTGCGGAGCCCTGGAAGAAGCCGGAACCGAGCGCCAACTTGAAGAACTTATCCTCGCTGAAACCGGACTGCGTGCCCTTGGCAATCTCCCGGTAGGCCACCGGTCCGCCCCACGCGTTGGCCAGCTTTGCGGGGTTGCCGGCGCGGAAGATGTCATCCTGGCCCGCGCCGATAACGAGGCCGCGTGCCTTGACGGAGCGGGCAGCTTGAACGGCGGATGGTGAGGTATCAGCAGGGTAGAGGGCTGCGACGGCGCGGACCTTCGGGTTATCCACGGCAGCCAAGGTGGCTACGCCGCCTCCCATGCCGTGGCCGAAAACGCCCAGCTTGGAAGCGGACACCGAAATCTTGCCAGCGCCCAGCCTAACGCCGGCGGCAATCTGCAAAGCCGATTCGAGGTCGGCAGCCAGGTTACGGTGCTTGGCAAACACACCAGTCTCCGTATCGGGAGCAACCACCACGATGCCCCAGCTGGCTAGGTGGCGCAGAGTGGCGTGGTAGTCCTTGACGTTCTTCGTCCAGTCGTGAGCAAACGCCACGGCGGGCAGGCCCTTGCCTTCAGCAGGGGTGTAGACCTTGCCTTCTAGCCCTGCATAAGACAGGTCCCCAACGAGGACGCGGTGCGGGCCGCGCTTGGACAACGTACCGAGATGCTTCTTCAAATTCGCAGACACGCTTTACAGAATAGAGGAAAGCGTAGACAAAGAGGTGGACATGTACCAGATAGGTGGGGGAAGGTTTTAAGCACGATCCTTGCGGTTCGGCACGATAAATCATGCTGTAAAATTCCGTTCCATGTGTGGAATCGTTGGATACATTGGCCATAACACCGATGGTCGTGAGTACTTTGCCCTCGACGTTGTGCTGGAGGGCCTGCGCCGATTGGAGTATCGCGGCTATGACTCAGCAGGCGTCGCAATGTACGCCGATGGGGAGATCTCCTGGCGCAAAAAGGCTGGAAAGGTCGCTGCGCTGGAAGCTGAAATCGCTGCGCGCCCGCTGAAGGATTCCGTCTTGGGCATTGGGCACACCCGCTGGGCAACCCACGGTGGTCCAACCGATCTGAACGCCCACCCGCACGTCGTGGACGGCGGCAAGCTCGCCGTCGTGCACAACGGCATCATCGAGAACTTCGCCGAGCTTAAGAGCGAGCTGGAGGCCAAGGGCCATAACTTCGTGTCCGAGACCGACACCGAGGTAGCCGCCACCCTTCTGGCAGATGTGTTCCACAATGAGGCCGGCGGCGACCTCACCAAGGCTATGCAGCTGACCGGCAAGCGCCTGGAAGGCGCGTTCACCCTCTTGGCTATTCATGCCGAGCAGGCCGATCGCATCGTGGCTGCGCGCCGCGATTCGCCGCTGGTCATCGGCTTGGGTGAGGGGGAGAACTTCCTCGGCTCGGATGTCTCCGGCTTCATCGACTACACCAAGTCCGCCGTGGAGATGGACAACGACCAGGTCGTCACCATCACCGCGGATGACATCGAGATCACCGACTACGACGGCAACCCCGCCCAGGGCAAGCCTTTCGAGATCAAGTGGGATGCCGCCGCTGCCGAAAAGGGCGGCTTCAACTCCTTCATGGAGAAGGAAATCCACGACCAGCCAGCAGCAGTGCGCGATACGCTGCTCGGCCGCCTCGACGAGACCGGCAACCTGGTCCTCGATGAGATCCGCATTGAGGAGTCGGTGCTCAAGTCCATCGACAAGATCATCGTCATCGCCTGCGGCACCGCCGCTTATGCCGGCCACGTCGCGCGCTACGCCATCGAGCACTGGTGCCGCATCCCGTGTGAGGTGGAGCTGGCCCACGAGTTCCGCTACCGCGATCCCATTGTCAACGAGAAGACCCTGGTCGTGGCCCTCTCCCAATCGGGCGAGACCATGGATACCCTCATGGCAGTGCGCCACGCCCGCCAGCAGGGCGCCAAGGTGATTGCTATTTGCAACACCCAGGGTTCCTCCATTCCGCGCGAGTCCGACGCCGCCCTCTACACCCACGCCGGCCCGGAGATCGCCGTGGCCTCCACCAAGGCCTTCCTGGCGCAGATCACCGCGACCTACCTACTTGGCCTCTACCTGGCGCGCCTGCGCGGCAACATGTTCTCCGATGAGGTCAACTCCGTCCTGGATGATCTGCGTGCGATGCCGGATAAGGTCCAGGCAGTCATCGACAACGAAAAACAGGTCTACGATCTGGCCACTGCCATGGAGAACGCTAAGTCGGTGCTTTTCCTCGGCCGCCACGTCGGTTTCCCCGTCGCGCTGGAGGGCGCGCTCAAGCTCAAGGAGATCGCCTACCTGCACGCGGAGGGCTTCGCTGCCGGCGAGCTCAAGCACGGCCCGATCGCGCTTATCGAGGAGGGCCAGCCGGTCTTTGTCATCGTGCCTTCCCCGCGCGGTCGCGATTCCCTGCACGCCAAGGTCGTCTCCAACATCCAGGAGATTCGCGCCCGCGGCGCTATCACCATCGTCATCGCGGAAGAGGGCGACGAGGCGGTCGAGGCCTACGCCAACCACATCATCCGCATCCCGCAGGCGCCGACGCTCATGCAGCCGTTGCTGGCTACTGTGCCGCTGCAGATTTTCGCCTGCGGTGTAGCCACCGCCAAGGGCTATGACGTGGACCAGCCGCGTAACCTTGCGAAGTCGGTGACCGTCGAATAGCGCTGAGCCCTCAAGTGGCACAATGGTGGGTATGTTAAAAACCACCGTTGACCTCAACGCTATTGCCCACAATGTTGCTCGCGTGAAGGAGGCGGTGGCCCCGGCCCGCCTCATGTGCGTGGTCAAGGCGGACGCGTACGGGCACGGTGCGCAGCGCTGCGCACCGGTCATGGCGAAGGCGGGGGCAGACGCCTTCGGGGTGGCCACGCTCGTCGAGGCCGTGGAGTTGCGAGGCGTCATCGAGGACCTTCCCATCGCCGCGTGGCTGTGGGAGCCAACGGAGGACCTCGCCCCAGCCCTTGCCGCTGGTATTCAGATCGGCATCCCATCTTTGATGCACGCACGAGCCCTCATCGAGGCTGCCGAAGCGCCCACCGAAGCCTTCGTGATGGTGGAAACGGGGATGCACCGGTCGGGCGTCGACAAGCATGCGTGGCAGGAGACCTTCCGCCTGCTTGCCGACGCCCCCCACATCACCGTCCTAGGCCTCATGTCCCACTTTGCCTGTGCGGACGAGCCGGAGCACCCGCACAATGATCATCAGGAGGCGGAATTCCGCCAGGCCCTAGCGCTTGCACGCGAGGTGGGGCTGGAGTGCCCGCTGAACCACCTGGCCAATTCGCCGGCGGCATTGACTCGCCCCTCAGCACGTTTTGAACAAGTGCGCGCCGGTGTGGCCCTGTACGGGCTTGAACCGGTGGCCGGGCTCGACCATGGGCTGGAACCAGCCATGACGTGGGAGGCTTCCGTTGTTGCTGTGAAGCCGATTTTGGCGGGGGAGTCCACATGCTATGGCCTGACCTGGACCGCGGATAGTGACCGCGAGCTCGCCACCGTCAGCGTGGGTTATGCCGACGGGCTGCCGCGCGCCTTTCAGGGGGCGCTGCAGGTAGGCATTGGTGGCGAGTTGTACCAGCAGGTGGGGCGGGTCTGCATGGACCAGATCGTCGTCGACCTCGGCGCCAACCCTCACGGCGTGCGCGCCGGAGACACCGCCGTTATCTTTGGGCGCGGCGGTATGAGCGCTACAGAATTGGCCGCGGCCGCTGGCACCATCAACTATGAAGTGGTGTGCCGCCCGACCGGGCGCACCACGCGCACCTATTGTGAAGGAGCTAACGATGCGCAGTGATTTTCCGCACGAAGGGCGCCGTGTGGCTGCCACCCCGGAGGATGCCCAGGCCTTCGGCGAAGAGCTGGGCGCGGCGCTGGAAGCAGGGGACTTGGTGATCCTCGACGGCCCCTTAGGTGCCGGGAAAACCACCTTTACGCAGGGCATTGCCCGCGGGATGCAGGTGAAGGGACGGGTGACGTCGCCGACCTTCGTCATCGCGCGCGAGCACCCTTCCCGCGTGGGCGGGCCGACGTTGGTGCACGTGGATGCCTACCGCTTGCTCGATCATTCGGATGATCCGTTGGGGGAGCTGGACAGTCTAGACTTGGACACCGAAATCGAGGACGCCGTGGTCGTTGCCGAGTGGGGTGGGGGCTTCATGGAGCGCCTGTCCGATGCGTACCTCGCCATCACAATCAACCGCGACTCGGACGATGACGTCCGCGTCTTTACATGGAAATGGGTGAACTAACGTGCTGGCTTTTCTTGCCGAACAGCCCCTGCTGACGCTCTTTCTGATCATGGCGGTGGGACTGGCCGTGGGCAAGATCAATGTCTTCGGCATTTCGCTCGGCGCCGCAGCGGCGATGTTCGTGGCCTTGGGCTTGTCCGCGGCGAACCCAGACATCGTGGTCCCCGCCTTTGTTTATCAGTTTGGTCTGGCCATCTTCGTTTACGTTATCGGCCTGAACTTCGGCCGCAGCTTCTTCGAAGATTTCCGCCGGCGCGGTTGGAAGATGTCCATGGTGGTCATCGTCTTCTTTTTCATCCTTGCGGGGCTGACAACCTTGGCGATGCGCCTCTTTGATCTGGACCCCGCGATCAGCGTGGGCACGCTGGCAGGTTCGCTGAGCTCGACGCCTGGTATGGCCGCGGTCGTCGAGGCCCTGGGCGGCGATAGCACCCCGGTGGTGGGCTATTCCTTGGCCTACCCTGGCTGCATTATCGGAACCATTTTGGTGGCCGCCATCGGCGCGAAGGCGCTGCGCGTGAATCACGTTGAGGACGCCCGGGCCGAGGGCATGATTGCGGAGCCGCTGGAGTGGCGGGCGGTGCGCCTGACCCGCGACTTTGACGCAACGGTAGGGAAGCTGCAGGAGGTGACTGGCGAGCGCGTCATCGCTACCCGCCACGTCAACAATCCCCACAACCACAACCTGGCCTACCCGGAGCTGCCGCTGCGCGCCGGCATGGAGCTCTTGCTCAACGGCACGGCACCAGCGCTCGATAGTGCGATTTCCCAGCTGGGTGAGGAGATCCACCTCAACCTCCACGAGGAAGATGGCCTGGTCTACCGCCGCCTGACCGTGTCCAGCCCACGTGTTGCGGGCTATCAGCTCAAGGACTTGGACACTGTCAAGGAAGGCTTCCTCATCGCGCGCGTGCGCCGCGGTGACTCCGACGTCGTGCCGAACGAGGAAACCGTCCTGCACTACTCGGACCGTGTGCGCGTCATCACCGCGCCGGGCAGGCTTGACGACGTCCGCCGTTTCCTCGGCGACTCCGAAGCCAAACTCGGCAACGTCGATCTCTTCCCCTTTGCCCTCGGCCTCTTCATTGGTCTGCTCTTCGGTGCTATCCCGATTCCGCTGCCAGGCGGCACGACGCTGTCCTTCGGCTTCGGTGGCGGCCCCATCGTCGTCGGCCTCATCCTGGGCGCGCTGGGCCGCTCGGGCCCGATTAACTGGCAGCTTCCTTTCCACGCCAAGCAGACTATTTCCACGCTGGGCTTGACCTTGTTCTTGGCGGGCGTGGGAACGTCGGCTGGCGGCCAGTTCCGCGACGCCTTGTCGGATCCGACCTCCCTGAAGTATATGGGCGTGGGTATTGTGCTGTCGCTGGTCTCCGCCATCGGCATCGTCGCGGTATCCATGCTGGTGCTGCGCCTGAAGTTTGATGAGTCGATGGGCATCGCCGCAGGCATGACCACGAACCCGGCGATCATGGCCTACCTCAACCCCCAGACCGGCACCCAGCTGGCAGAGCGCGGCTATGCCACCGTGTACCCCACGGCGATGATCGGCAAGATCCTCATGTGTCAGGTCCTTGCCCTGTTGATCGTCTGATCCTTTTCTCGGCACCGGAAGGGCCGGTCAGGGTCGCTGCAGGGCGGTCACGTAGGATATCCCCGTACTGAACTCCCTAATATTAGGAGCACATCCCCATGAATAAAATCGGCCAATTCATCACGACCGTCGTCATCGGCGGCTTTGCCATCGTCCTTGGCTTGCTCATCGCGCTGTCCATGACCCGTTCGCCGGAGGAGCCTTCCTCGACGTTGGGTGAAACCTTGGACACGTACCCGAAGAACCTGAGCTTCTCCGCGCTCTTGGTCCCCGACGTCTACGGCCAGGATTGGATTGCCGGTCTCGTCGTCTGCCCGGGTGCTACGGAGCAGCAGCTTGGGGAAGGCGGCGTGGATGTCGCCGGTATCGACTTTGTCGACGGCAAGGTGGCGGAGGATGAGAACTACTTTGTCACCGTCAGCGTCAATCAGGAGTACCAGGTGGAGAAGCTGAACCGCTCCCAGGTGGACCTCTGCTCCGGCGTCCTCGAGCAGGTGGAGATGGCCAAGGCCCAGGGCCAGGACGCTCCGCCGCTGCGCGGCATCCAGCCGGGCGAGCCGCTGCAGTTCCTGCGCGGTGATGACCAGATGTTGCAGCAGGGCGCTGACAATGAGGACGCTCCTGCCTGGCAGTTCGTGGGCTAATGAAGGTCCTCGCACTCGATACCGCCACCACGGATCTGGTCACGGGCATCGTTGACACCGACACTGGCGACAGCATCGACCGCGTCATCAGCGGTACGCGCGCCCACAATGAGCAGCTCATCCCTACCATCGAGGAGCTGCTTGCCGACGCCTCCCTGACCTACCCAGATCTCTCCGCCATCGTCGTGGGCACGGGGCCCGGACCATTTACCGGCCTGCGCGTGGGCATGGCCACCGCCTCCGCGTTGGGCGTGGCCCTCCACGTGCCGGTACACGGCGTGTGCACCTTGGATGCCATCGCGCATGGGCGCGCGGGGGAGTGGCTGGTAGCCATCGACGCCCGCCGCAAAGAGGTCTACTGGGCCACCTATGACGAAGGGGAGCGCCGTAGCGGCCCGAACGTATCGAAGCCGGAAACCCTCGATCTGAGCGCCGCCGGACTTTCGAGTCCGGAGACCGCGCGCCTAGTGTTCCCAGAGTCCATCGCCCCGCGTTTGCCGGAAGGTATCGCTGACCTTCCCCGCGAGTGGGCCACACCGCGCGCCGCGGGTTTGGTGGCCTGCGCTGATCTGTCCGCTGAACCCGCGCCACTCGTCCCGCTCTACCTGCGCCGTCCCGATGCCGTGGAGCCACAGACCAAGCCGCGCTCGGCCGCGCTCGTCGGCGGCATCGAGGACACTCCCGAATCATGAGGCTGCGCCCACTGACCCCCGCGGACGCGCCGCGCTGTGCTGAGCTCGAGAAAGTCCTCTTCCCCGGCGAACACCCATGGCCGGCGCATGCCTTCGAGCAGGAAATCGCGGCGGGCCACACCACCTACTGGGCGGTTGACGCAAGCGTCAACCGCGAAGACCACAACGACAACCGCGCGGAAGTTCTCGGTTACGCCGGCGTGGGACGGATGGGGCCTGCCGCCTGGCCGGAGTACGAAATCCACACCATCGGCGTCGACCCCGCCGCCCAGCGGCGCGGCATCGCGCGGCTGATGATGGACGCCATCGTCGAGCTTGCAGATTCCCACGACGCGCCCATCTTCCTCGAAGTGCGCGTGGGCAACGATCCGGCCATCCGCCTCTACGAGGCCTATGATTTTGTCATCAACGGCCTGCGCCGCAACTACTACCAGCCCTCCGGCGCGGATGCCCACACCATGTATCGACCACGAAAGAGTGAGAGATGTTAATCCTCGGCATCGAGTCCTCCTGCGACGAAACCGGCGTGGGCATCATCGAGCTGTCTGAGAACGGACACATGGAGATCCGCGCCGACGTCGTCGCCTCCTCCATGGAGCAGCACGCACGCTTCGGCGGCGTGGTGCCGGAGATTGCCTCCCGCGCCCACCTCGAAGCCATGCCGCAGGTGATGAAGGCAGCGCTGGAGGAAGCGGGCGTCGAGAAGCCAGATGCGGTGGCCGCCACCGTGGGGCCGGGACTGGCCGGCGCGCTCCTCGTCGGGGCGTCGGCAGCCAAGGCCTTCGCCTCCGCGTGGGGCGTGCCCTTCTACGGCGTCAACCACCTCGGCGGGCACGTCGCGGTGGCCAACCTGGAGGGCGAGGAGCTGCCGCACTCGGTGGCCCTGCTCGTTTCCGGCGGCCACACCCAGCTGCTCGAGGTCGAGGCCGTGGGCAAGCCCATGAAGGAACTGGGCACCACGCTTGACGACGCCGCCGGCGAAGCCTACGACAAAGTCTCCCGCCTCCTGGGGTTGGGGTATCCGGGAGGGCCGGTCATCGATAAGCTGGCCGCCCAAGGCGAGCCCACCATCGATTTGCCGCGTGGTTTGTCCAAGGCCGAGGACCTGCGCGGGCCCAACCGCCACAACTTCTCCTTTTCCGGCCTCAAAACGGCAGTAGCGCGCCACGTGGAAAAAGCCGAGCGCGAGGGCGCGACGGTCCAGGTTGAGGACCTGTGTGCCTCCTTCCAGGAGGCGGTGGCAGATGTGCTGACCGCCAAGGCCGTGCGCGCCTGCCAGGACACTGGCGCCAAGGTACTGCTGCTCGGCGGTGGCGTGGCGGCGAATTCGCGGCTGCGCGCACTGGCGGCGAAGCGCTGCGAATCCGCGGACATCGAGCTGCGTGTGCCGCGCTTCAAGCTGTGCACCGATAATGGCGTGATGATCGCGGCGGTGGCCGCCCAGCTCATCCACGAAGGCGCAGAACCCTCCGGCCTGGCATGCGGGACCGATACGCAGCTTGAGGTGGAAGTGCCGCTCGTGGCTGCTGCGCGCTAGCGGATGCGCAACCCCCAGGGTGCAGGTAGTGTGATGACCGATAATTGCCTCGCTCGCACATAAGGAGCTCACACCGCTATGACCACTGGATTCCTCGTTAACCCCGATCTGTCCCGCCGCACCATCGAGTTTGAGCTCGAGCACGCAAATCAATTCCTCGGCGGCACCACCGAGGATCGCGTCTCTGTGGCCTTCCAGGATGATGGCCAGACCTACGCGGCGCTGTTTAACCCGAACGCCAAGGCTGAAGGCGCCGACCCGAACCCGGTGGCTTCCCTGGCGCGCAATGCAGCTGCGACCGGCAATTCCGCCTTCTTGCAGGACCCAATCCGTTCCATCTGTGGTCCGGTTATCTTCGTTGCTGCCGACGGCGACGACAAGAACATCGACGAGGTCGCCGAGGCCGTGGAGCACGGCATCCGTGCGGTAAAGAACTACCGCGAGGACAACCCGGAGGAGTACCAGCTGTGGCGCGCGGCTGTGCTGAACTCCCACCGGCAGGTCTAATTCCAGCCCTTGTTTGTAGGGCCTCAGCGCTTTTCTAGCGCTCGGTGTGGCGCAGCCATGCCAATACGGCCTTCACCCGCCGGTTGGAGTCCTCGGGTCGAAACCCGAGCTTTATAAATACATTGGAGACGTGCTTGCTTACTGCTCCGGAGGTAAGGACGAGTGTGTCTTCAATGTCTTTATTGCTCAATCCTTGGGCCATAAGCCCCAGTACCTCCCGCTCGCGAGCGGTGAGTCGGGCTAGACCAGTGTGCCTTGCAGAAAGCAGCGCCGTGACCACCTCTGGGTCCACCACGGTGCCGCCGCGGGCGACATCGTTAAGCGTGCGCACGAATTCTTCAACATCAGAAACGCGCTCCTTGAGTAGGTACCCGAATCCGCCGTGCTCCAGGAGGCGGTCGAGATAGCTCGCCGCTACGTATTGGCTCAGCACCACCACGGGTTGGGTGGGGTCGGCTGCCCGTAGATCGTGCACGGCTTGAAGCCCGTCATCGGTCATCGTGGGCGGCATGCGCACATCGCTGATAATGAGGTCGAAGTCTTCCTGCCCTGCGATGGCGCGCAGTGCTTCGGCATCTGTGACCGCCGTGACGCTATGGCCGAGAGCACCGAGTAGTTGCTTCAGACCCGCGCGCAGGAGCGCGGAATCTTCTGCGAGTAGTAGCTTCATTCCGCCTCCTTCAGCGGTAGTTTGACCAGCAGCTGGCCGCCGCCTTTACCTGTAGCATTGGTGCTATCAGCACCAAAGGTTACTGTGCCGCCGAGTGCAGCAGCACGCTCGCGCAGCCCGGCGAGGCCCGTGCCCGAACCCACAGCTGCACTCTCACCGTCCGGCTCTTCGTCCGTGGGGCCCGTGCCATTATCTACGATTTTTAGGCGCAGCATATCCCTAAAAGCGACCGTTACCACGGCTTCGGTGGCTGCGCCGTGCTTAGAGGCATTTGTGAGCGCCTCGGCGACTGCATGATAGGCCAGCAGTGCTGTGGTCTCGTCAATCGAGCTCTCGGCGCCCTCTACGCGAAGTGTGGTCTCAAGCCCGGAATGGGCGAGTAACTCGTCGAGGGCGGGGATAAGCCCGTCATCGAAAAGCACCTGCGGCGCAATGCCACGCACTGTCGCCCGCAATGAAGCCAGAGCCAAAGAGGCATTATGTTCTGCGTCAGTCAAGGCCTGTTGTGCCTGGGGCGGGGCTTGTAGTTTTGCCGCGGCCAAGTTGAGCTTGAGCGCGGTGAGGTACTGCTGCGGGCCATCGTGCAGTTCGCGTTCGATGCGGCGGCGCTCGCCGGAGAAGGCATCGATAAGCGTGGCACGCGAGGCCGCCATTTCCTCGGCCGAAGGACTCAATGCCAGTCGGGTCAGCGAGACCGACACTAAGACCAAGAGGCGGTTGAGACCTACCAGTAACACCACAAGCAACAGGGCAGCCAGCCAGCAGGTTAAGAAAATGAGCGGTCGGTTGGAGGTGGACCACTCGCCAACGGAGAACTCGGCCTTAGGCACGAATGGCGTTATCGCTAGCACACCCGCTGTGAAACCCAGGGCCGTCCACGCGGTAAAGCATGCAGCCGAAATCAATAACTGCAACACAAGGTGATAGAACTGCTGCCAATCAAACCATCGATCTGCGCGCCGGGGTGGAATTTCCACGCCCATCCACTGCGCGCCCAACCGGCCGACAAGTTCCGCGGCGCGACCCACCAACGGGATCCACGGCAGCATCAGCACCGAAATCACCAAGGTTGGGATACACAGCATGCCGAGGAGGAGGCTCCACGCACAAGCTTTGAAGGTTCGCATAGTTTTCGACCCTATCCGCCATGCCGGTGGAAGGGCAGTGGAGCTAGCTCCACCATTTTCCGGGCAGCCCGCCCCATGTCATTGTCGTGCGTGGCCGAGTGGAATCAAAGGCATGTTAAAAGCAGAAAATCTTAGTAAGCGCTACGGCCGCCGCACCGTGCTTAATCGCGTCAATGTGTCTATCGCCCCAGGCGAATTCGTTGCCATCATGGGGCCATCTGGAAGCGGCAAAACCACGCTCCTGAACCTGCTATCCGGGCTCGATAAGCCCACTTCCGGCCGAGTCAACGCGCCGGGGCGCAAGCAGCGTGCATTTGTATTCCAAGACTACAACCTGCTGGAATCCCTCAACGCGCGACGCAATGCTACCTTGACGGCGCGTTTTTCCGGACGGCGCCCTGCACGCGGCCGGGTGGCAGAGGTCTTCGACTCGCTCGGTCTCGCTGGATTGGAGAGCCGCCTGCCCGCGCAGCTGTCTGGTGGGCAGCAGCAACGCGTGGCTGTCGCCCGGGCATTGCTGGCCCAAGCGCCCTATATCTTCGCTGACGAGCCCACGGGCGCGCTTGACGACGCCACCGCTTCCACCGTCCTTTCCCACCTTCGCGCCGTTGCCCGCGATGGAGCCAGCGTGATCATGGTGACTCACTCGCACCTTGCCGCCGAGGCGGCCGACCGGGTCATTTCCTTGGAGGAGGTGGCCCATGCTGGTGTGGCTTAAGGACTTACAGTCCAATTGGCTATCGTGGCTGGCCGTAGCGCTGACCCTGGTGGTGTCTTCCACCTCGTGCACCCTAGCGCTAGCCATGCTGGTCGCTTCCCCCGGAGCCGAAGAAAACCCCGCCGGCCAACTGGGCGGCACGGTGCTGGGTATGTCACTGTGCGTGGTGGTGCTAGTGACGCTGTCACAGATGCGCCTTATTATCGCCGAGCGCGAACCGGTCTACCGTTCCTGGCGCATGGTGGGCATGCCTGGGTGGGTGATCCTGTTTTTCATTCTGGGCCAAGTCGCGGTGGTCAGCGCGGGCGCCGGGCTGCTCGGCGTGCTGCCGGCCCTCCCTCTGCTTGCCCCGTGCGTGCGCGCCCTGCGCAGCGACGGCATCCCCTTGCCAGACATTGCTATTACTGGCCAGGTCGTAGTCATTGCAGTAGTTGTTTGTATGTCCGCGGCCCTGGTTGGCGCGCTTCCTCCACTGCGCCGTGTGTTCCGGCCGCGGGCCGCCACGCACCCAGCATGGCTCATGGTGAAATTCCTGCTCGCGTCCGTTGCTGTCGGCAGTACGGTCTATGGATGCCTACACATCGATGATCCCGGCGACCTCCTCTCGGCCGAGATGGGCTTAGTCATCCTCGTTGCACTCTTCTTGCCCTGGCTCATGCCCGGCATCGATCAATGGACCCGCGCTGTCGGCATCGCCGGGAACAACGTACGCGTGCGCCGGAGCTTTTCCACCCCGCACATCGTGCCGTGGGTGCTCGTCGCAGGTCTTATCGTCGCCGTCGGTTCGGGCCTGCGCTTCGGGAACGACGTCGGCACCGGCGGCTCCCTGTCCTCCTGGCAAGTCTTTGTTGCCCTTTTAGGTCCTGTCTTTGCACCCAGCATCGTGGGCGCCGTGCTTACCTCGCTGCTTATGCACGGGCGCATCGCGGCCGATATTCGTGGCCTCACCTTGGCGGGCGCCGCTCCCTCAGCCTGGGCGCGCGTGCAAGTGGGGGAGGCGGCGTGCCTCACCCTGACTGCGGCCGGCGTGGTCTGGGCGCTGTGCTTGGCGACGCTCCTGCCCCTCCAGCACCTGCTCACCCCACAGGCTTCCTTCGGTCGAACGCTGGTAGAGGAGTTGTGGTGGCCGTCCTTCGCCGTAATATTCGGCGCAATGTTTATTGCCCTGGGCGTCGTCAAGCTGGCGTTGGCCGGCTTTGTACACACCCGAGCCGCGTCGTTCGCGGAGGGCGAACGGGTTAGCGGCCCACAACGTTGAGGGCTAGCAGTCGCGCGGGTAGAGTGCTAGGCAGGTTGTTTTGACCCACAGTTGTTCACCCGCGACGACGGCTGTGCTGGACACCCACAACCGGCACGCGCGTGTCCACGTGGACGCGCACTAGGAACACTTTGGAGGAAATCATCATGGCAAACATCAAGCCGCTGGAGGACAAGGTCCTCGTCCAGATCGTTGAAGCTGAGACCACCACTGCATCCGGCCTGGTTATCCCGGACTCCGCGAAGGAGAAGCCGCAGGAGGCCACCGTCGTCGCTGTCGGCCCGGGCCGCACCTATGACAAGGGCGAGGTCGTCCCGGTTGGCGTCAACGAGGGCGACACCGTCATCTTCTCCAAGTACGGCGGCACCGAGCTGAAGTACGACGGCCAGGAGTACCTCCTGCTGTCCGCTCGCGACCTGCTCGCTGTCATCGAGAAGTAAAAGTAGGCGATTAACCCTATGTCAAAACTGATTGCATTTGACCAGGAGGCCCGCGAGGGCATCCAGCGCGGCGTAGACACGCTTGCCGACGCCGTCAAGGTCACCCTCGGCCCCCGCGGCCGCAACGTCGTACTGTCCAAGGCCTTCGGCGGCCCGACCGTCACCAACGACGGCGTCACCATCGCCCGCGATATTGACCTCGACGATCCTTTTGAGAACCTTGGCGCCCAGCTGGTGAAGTCCGTGGCCGTGAAGACCAACGACATCGCTGGTGACGGCACCACCACCGCCACCTTGCTGGCCCAGGCACTCGTCTTCGAGGGGCTGCGCAACGTTGCTGCCGGCGCTAACCCGGTGGAGCTCAACAAGGGCATCGAGGCGGCGGCCGAGAAGGTCGTCGAGGAGCTCAAGAAGCGCGCCACCCCGGTGAACTCCTCTGCGGAGATCTCCCAGGTTGCTACCGTGTCCTCCCGCGATGCGGAGGTCGGCGAGATGGTTGCTGGCGCCATGGACAAGGTGGGCAAGGACGGCGTCGTCACCGTCGAGGAGTCCCAGACCATTGAGTCCACCGTGGACGTCACCGAGGGCATTTCCTTCGACAAGGGCTACCTCTCCCCGTACTTCGCGACGGAAGAGGAGACCTACAACGCCGTGCTTGACGACGCCGCCATTCTCCTCGTCCGCAACAAGATCTCCTCCCTGCCGGACTTCCTGCCGCTGTTGGAGAAGATCGCGGAGTCCTCGCGCCCGACGCTCATCATTGCTGAGGACATCGAGGGCGAGCCGCTGCAGGCGCTCGTGGTGAACTCCATCCGCAAGGTCCTCAAGGTCGCCGCCGTGAAGTCCCCGTACTTCGGCGAGCGTCGCAAGGGCTTCATGGATGACCTGGCTGTTGTCACCGGTGCTACCGTCGTCGACCCGGAGGTTGGCATCAACCTCAAGGAGGTCGGCCCGGAGGTTCTCGGCTCCGCACGTCGCGTCACCGTGTCCAAGGAGGACACCGTGATCGTGGATGGTGCAGGTACTGCTGAGGCCGTCGAGGAGCGCCGCGAGCAGCTGCGTCGCGAGATCGAGCGCACCGACTCCACCTGGGATAAGGAGAAGCTCGAGGAGCGTTTGGCCAAGCTCTCCGGTGGCGTTGCCGTCATCCGCGTTGGTGCCGCTACCGAGACCGAGGTCAATGAGCGCAAGCTGCGCGTCGAGGACGCCATCAACGCCGCCCGCGCGGCCGTTGAAGAGGGCGTTATCGCTGGCGGCGGCTCCGCGCTCGTTCAGATCTCCCAGGAGCTTGAGGCCTTCGCCGAGGGCTTCGAAGGTGAGGCCAAGGTGGGCGTGCTGGCAGTGTCCCGCGCGCTGACCCGCCCGGCCTACTGGATTGCGGAGAACGCCGGCCTCGACGGCTCCGTCGTGGTGTCCCGCGTTGCCGAGCTGCCCAACGGTGAGGGCTTCAACGCCGCCACCCTGGAATACGGCAACCTGCTGGAGCAGGGCATCATCGACCCGGTGAAGGTCACCCACTCCGCAGTTGTTAACGCCGCCTCCGTGGCCCGCATGGTGCTCACCACCGAGGCTTCCGTGGTGGAGAAGCCCGCCGAGGAGGAACCGGTACAGTCCGGCCACGCGCACGCCCACTAAAAGCGCGGGGAAACAACGTTTCTCCGGGAATAGCAAAGAGCTACAAGAAAAGGCCCGTCGCCCAAGCCCCGTACGTGGGGAAGGGGCTGCGGGCCTTTGTCCTGCATTCACCGGTGACTCACCGGTGAGTAACTGTTCTACGGAGCTAGCCGTGCGATCCCCTGGGATGTGGGCACGGAGTCCGGGGGTTGCCTCGACGCGAAGACTGTCGGTACGAGCGGGAAATGATGCTACCTAAAGAAACCACGCGTCTGGCCCCGTTACGGCTACGAAGCGTGAAGCGAGGGGCTTAGGCGCTGACGGTGGCGTGAGCGTCGCGCGAGCGCAGAGCTACGACGCGCTCAGATTCACTCATGCCACCCCACACGCCGTAGGGCTCGCCGGAGGTCAGGGCATGTTCGCGGCACATTTCGATGACTGGGCAGGTGTGGCAGATCGCCTTGGCGCGGCTTTCGCGCTGAGCGCGGGCGCGCCCGCGCTCGCCGTCCGGGTGGTAGAACACGTCAGAGTTTTCTCCACGGCATGCCCCGTGGAGCTGCCAATCCCAAAAGTCCGCATTCGGCCCGGGGAGCAGGAAGGACTGAGACACGTTCGATTCTCCTTAATCAAAGATAGAGCGCCCGGGTGCGCATCGTGCTGTGGGCAAGCCTTTGCACGGGGTGGCGCCCTGAGCACCGGGGCGAGGTGAGACGAGATAGAAGTGTGTCCTCCTTGGGTAAACGGCGCGTTACGCAATGCTGACATGTAGGTGTAGCAGGCCGAAAACTCTCACTTTTACCCTTGATGACCTGCACCTACATCTAAGATGAACGGTGTATGAACTTTTCTCATAGCCGTCGAAGGGTGGGGAATAGGCCCGTCGTTTCGGGTTTCAACCAAAGGTTGTGACATGATATTCGTGCAGAATATGAACTAATACACCAAGCAGAACAAGCAAGGATGACAGTGGCTACTCAAGCTACAGACGCGAGCGGCTCCTCAGCGGCGTCGAAGCGCGACAGCGATAAGGAATTAGCGGACCTCGTTCCGCTCGCTGTCGACGGTAGCCGCCGCGCCCTACAGCGCATCATGCGCATTATTCACCCGCAGGTCCTGCGCTATTGCCGCGCCCGCATCGGCGGCCACCGTCAGCCCACGGCGGAGGATGTGGCGCAGGAAATCTGCTTGGCGGTGGCGACGTCGATTGGCACGTACAAGGACAAGGGCCGCCCGTTTATGGCCTACGTGTACGGCATCGCTGCCCACAAGGTGACCGACGCCCACCGCGCCCTCAGCCGCGATCAGACACATCCCACGGACGACGTCCCGGAAGACGCCGCTGAGGACGCTACCCCCGAAGAATCCGCTCTGGTCATGGACGGTAGTAACAGAGTGCGGGCCATGCTCGATACGTTAAGTGACAAGGCCCGGGACATTATCATTTTGCGTGTGTTCGTGGGGCTGTCGGCAGAGGAGACCGCAGAAATTGTGGAGTCCACCCCTGGCGCAGTCCGCGTGGCACAGCATCGTGCACTGGCGCAATTGCGCAAATCCCTCGACTCGCACGAGACGCAATGAACCAGCAGTGGGGCTAGCACAAGCTAGCAGTGAGCCATCGGCACTTGGCACCGATAAGTTAAGAATTTCTCTATCAAGGAAGGGAGGACATCGTGGCAAAGAAGGACCAGCCTCAGCAGGGCGTCGCTGAGCAGCTGCAGCCTTTGGTTGATGATGATGCATTCCTCACCACTCTCTCCGAAGGAACGGATCCCTCCGATGGCGGTGATGAGCTGGCAGGGCTCCTGCTGGAGTTGCGCGGGGACGTCGAAAAGCAGATGCCCCCGGCCCCGCTCATTGAAGGCGCGGACGAAGAGCCGGAGGTTATTTCCCTGGATGCGGCACGTCGCCGTCGTCGGGGCAAGCCATTCATCCACGGCCTCATCGGCGCGGCCGCAGCTACGTTGCTGATCGCAGGTAGCGGAGCGGTGGTCGTCAACGCCGGCCCGGGATCGCCGCTTTATGGCGTGAATCAGTCGCTCTTCGGCACGAACAATGAGGATGTGTCCGTAGTGGAGCTGGCTGGAACGCTCGACGAAATGGAAAAGCGTTCCGCACAGGGAGACATGGACGGCACCCGCCAGTTGCTCGAAGAAGCCCGGAAGATGGTGGACCAGGCCAAGCGGGAACGCGAGGCAGAAGCGCCGCGTACGACGAAGCAGCAGCCCCGCGCCACGGTGACGCAGACGCAGACCGTGGAAAAGCCCGTTCCGGTGGAAGAGGAGCAGCCGCCGCAGGAGCCGGCAACCGTCACGCAGACCCAGACTGCGGTGTCCACCGTTGTGGTCACGCAGACGGTGTCGGCCGGTAACCCGCTGAACCCTCCAGCGCCTACTTACCCGGAGCCGAGCCAGCCGGGTGGTGGCGAGCAGCCAACGCCTCCGCAGGGCGATAACTCCGACGGGGATGGTACTGGGGATAACGGCCAACTCCCGCCGCCGCAGTTCCAGCAATAAAACGCACAGAACCTCTCCTTCCCACAGTGGGGAGGAGAGGTTCTTTCGTTGTGTAAGGCGCGGTACTTAATCCGCGCCAACCGCGCGCGTTAGTAGCGCGAATCCATGCCGTCGAGGTAGCCCACCGCATAATCCCACGGGACGTAGCGCATGGGGTCCGGCTCCGCGCCCGGCTCATGGACGGGGGCGAGCTGGCCTGCCAGCGTGGCCTGCATGTTGGAGGCCATAATGTCCCACTCGTAGAAGTGGTTTTCCTCGCAGTCCTCGCAGAAAAAGAAGATGCCGTCGATGCCGCGCGGGCTGAGAACGCGCGCGAACTCTTGGACCATGGCCAGATCGTGGATGACGGCGAGGCGGTCCTCCTCGGACAGCGGCTCGACGTGGTCCTCCTCCTCGAGGAAGGAAGCTGGGTCGTTAGGATCGTCCGCGAAAGGATCGCGGGGCATGTTGGCGAAAAAGTTCACGTCTGCGAGCCTATTAACTCCGTGCGCGCATAGCAATTCTCTCTCGACACCGATTCGTCCACCCACGGCTACCACTACGGGGCGTCCACGCACTACAGTGAGGGCTACCGCATAAAACTATCTGGTCAGTTTAGGAGAGCCCCACCCTCATGAGCCACGTCCACACCGGCGGAGACAACCCCGACAAGATTGCACTCTACGGCCTTACTTTTGATGATGTCCTGCTGTTGCCGGCAGAATCCAACGTCGTTCCCTCCGAGGTGGATACCTCGGCGCAGTTCACCCGCAACATTCGCCTCGGCGTGCCGCTGGCTTCCGCCGCGATGGACACCGTGACCGAGGCCCGCATGGCCATCGGCATGGCCCGTCAAGGTGGCATTGGCGTCCTGCACCGCAACCTCTCTGCTGAGGATCAGGCGCAGCAGGTGGAAATTGTGAAGCGCTCCGAGTCCGGCATGGTGACCGACCCGGTCACCGCCACCCCGGACATGACTATCGACGAGGTGGACACGCTGTGCGCGCGGTTCCGGATTTCGGGTCTGCCGGTCGTCGATAAGCAGGGCACCCTCGTGGGCATCTGCACCAACCGTGACATGCGCTTCGAGCCGGATTTCTCCCGCGAGGTCTCCGAGATTATGACCCCGATGCCGCTGGTTGTGGCCAAGGAAGGCGTCAGCAAGGAGGAGGCGCTGGCGCTGCTGTCCGCCAACAAGGTGGAGAAGCTGCCCATCGTCAACGATGAGAACAAGCTCGTTGGCCTCATCACCGTCAAGGACTTTGTCAAGACTGAACAGTTCCCCAACGCCTCCAAGGATGCTTCCGGGCGCCTGCTCGTGGCCGCCGGCATTGGCACCGGTGAGGAGTCCTACCAGCGCGCAGGCCAGCTTGTCGACGCCGGCGTGGACGTCCTCGTCGTCGACTCCGCCCACGCCCACAACAACCGCGTGCTGGAGATGGTCTCCCGCGTGCAGAAGGACTTCGGCGACCGCATTGACGTCATCGGCGGCAACCTGGCCACCCGTGAAGCAGCCCGCGACATGATTGAGGCCGGCGCCGACGCCATCAAGGTCGGCATCGGACCTGGATCCATTTGCACCACGCGCGTCGTGGCGGGCGTAGGTGCCCCGCAGATCACCGCCATCATGGAGGCCGCCGCCGTGGCAGGCCCGGCGGGCGTGCCGGTTATCGGCGATGGCGGTATGCAGTACTCCGGTGACGTCGCCAAGGCCTTGGCAGCCGGCGCCGATGCCGTCATGCTGGGCTCCATGCTGGCCGGTACCACGGAGGCACCGGGTGACATCGTTGTGGTCCAGGGCAAGCAGTACAAGCGTTACCGCGGAATGGGTTCTATGGGTGCCATGCAGGGCCGCGGCCTGACGGGCGAGAAGCGCTCCTACTCCAAGGACCGCTACTTCCAGGCCGACGTCAAGAGTGAGGACAAGCTGGTGCCAGAAGGCGTCGAGGGACGCGTGCCTTTCCGCGGTGATATTGATGCCATCGTTCACCAGATCGTGGGCGGCCTGCGCGCTTCCATGGGCTACACCGGCTCCGCTAACCTGGCTGAGCTCAAGACCAAGCAGTTTGTCCAGATCACTGCTGCGGGGCTCAAGGAGTCTCACCCGCACCACCTCCAGCAGATCGTCGAAGCTCCGAACTACCGCTAAGGACTAAGAATGCGCGATTACGTAGAAATCGGCGTGGGCCGCGAGGCCCGCCGCACCTATGACTTGAACCAGATTTCCCTGGTGCCGACTCGCCGCACCCGTTCCTCCAAGGACGTGGACACCTCATGGCACATCGATGCCTACACCTTCGACGTTCCGTTCGTTTCGGCGCCGACTGATGCGCTGGCCACACCCGAATTTGTCATCGAGATGGGCAAGCAGGGCGGCCTTGGCGTCATCAACGCAGAGGGTCTGTGGGGCCGCCACGAGGATCTGGAGGGCGCGATTGCCCGCGTGACGGAGAACTTCGGCGACCTGTCGACGCTGCAGGAGCTGCACGCAGCACCCCTGAACGAGGAGCTGCTGGCCGAGCGCATCGCACAGGTGCGAGATTCCGGCGTGACCGTCGCTGTGCGCGTGTCCCCGCAGCACGCCCGCGAGCTGGCGCCCGTGGTTATTAAGGCGGGTGCGGAGCTGCTGTTCATCCACGGCACTTTGATTTCCGCCGAGCACGTGCAGACTGGTGGCGAGCCGCTCAACTTGAAGGAGTTCATCGGCTCGCTGGATACCCCGGTGGTGGCCGGTGGCGTGGCGGATTACACCACGGCGCTGCACCTGATGCGCGCGGGTGCTGCGGGCATCATCGTTGGCTCCGGCGTGAACACCAACCCGGAGACCGTCGGCATCGATATCCCCATGGCGACGACCATCGCGGATGTTGCGGCCGCACGCCGCGACTACCTGGATGAGACTGGGGGCCGCTACGTGCACGTGCTTGCCGACGGCGACATCTTCACCTCCGCCGACATCGCCAAGGCCATTGCCTGTGGCGCCGATGGTGTCGTTCTAGGGCCAGTCCTGGCCCGCGCGGCGGAGGCCGGCGGCAAGGGCTGGTACTGGCCGTCCACGGCCGGCCACCCGCGTTTCCCGCGCGGCCTCATCGAGCCGATTGGCGTGGCCGATGCTCTCTTGGGCACCGGCACTTCTGGCGCCGATGCTTTTGACGCCGCTGCTTCTGGCAACGCAGCTTCTGGCACCGCCGAGGATGCCTCAGCGGGTGCGCCGTCGTTGGAGGTTGTGCTCCACGGCCCGTCTAACGAGCCGCTGGGTGAGCTCAACCTGGTTGGCGGGCTGAAGCGCGCCATGGCAAAGTGCGGCTACACGGATCTGAAGTCCTTCCAGAAGGTTGGTCTGGCCGTCCGCTAGCCCGCCCGTTGTAACGCTGCTCCGCTCAACAAAGCCCGGGGCGGAGCTTATTTCACCGCGCTGGCCTCGGTGGCCGTAGCGTCCGAGTCGCTGGCGCGCGGTTTCGGGCGCCACGGCAGCCGGGGCTTCTTCAGGCGGCGTGGGCGCAGTGCCACCTTGCGGAAAACCACGCGCCCGCGCGCCGGCGCCATGGTTTGGAGCACCGAGGCCACCACCACCAGCCCGATAGCTGCCAGCTTGAGCTGAGACACGTTCTGGGAGAGCAGGATCCAGCCAAAGAGCGCGGCGAAAACGGGCTCCAAAGCGATCAAGATGGAAAAGACATTGGGGGCAAGTTTGCGCAGCGCGAGGAATTCCAACGAGTAGGGGATGAGCGAGGCCAGCACGCCCGTGCCCAGAGCGAGCAGCAGCAGGGTGGGATCGCTGGCCAACGTCACCGCCCCGCGCCCACCCACTGGCAGGAGCACGAGGCCGCCGATGAGGAAAGCCATAGCCAAGCCGTCTGCACCGCTAAAGAGCGCGCCGGCCTTCTTGCTGGCCAAGATATAAGCAGCCCACATCGCGCCGGCGCACAGCAGGAAGAACACACCTCGCAGGTCGAGGGGGTCTCCGTTGAAGGAATCCAGGCCCATCAGACCCATGCCGAGAAGGGCGAGGGCGACGCAGGTGGCGTCGCGAAGCGAGCGGGAGAGACACGCCGCCAGCAGCAGCGGGCCGAGGAACTCGATGGTCACGGCAGGCCCCAGCGCAACCAGCTCGATGCCGGAATAGAAGAAGCCATTCATCAGGCCCAGAGTGAGGCCGAAAATGGTGGCAGAGATCCATTTCTCGCGGCTCCATGTGCGCACGCGCGGTCGCGCAATGGCGAGCAGAATCACGGCGGCGAAAAGCAAACGCAGCGAGGCGGTGCCCCAGGGCCCGCCGGTGGGGAAAATTTGGATGGCGAGGCTGGCTCCGAGCTGGAGGGAAATGCACGAGCCAATGACGCATAGAACGGCAAACGGGTTGGTCATGCAGACCATTGTGGGGTGGGAAGAACTGTTAGTCTATCTACAGTTTTTAACACGTACCTGTTAGGGATTCTGTCATGTTGGATCTGCATCGTCTGCGCATTCTCTACGAGCTGCAACGCCTCGGCACCGTCACCGCGGTGGCGGAATCGCTGCGCTATACGCACTCGGCTATCTCCCAACAACTGGCGCAGTGTGAAAAGGATGTAGGCGTGGCGCTGTATGAAAAGGTCGGCCGGCGCGTGCGTTTGACGGAGCAGGGGGAAATCCTTGCGTCTTATGCTGAGCGGATGCTCGCGTTGGCGGATGAGGCGGAGTCGCAGGTCATCGCATCAACCAATGCGGTGCGTGGCACGATTAAGGTCACGACGTTTCAAACCATCATGTCCTCGCTGGTCCCGCGGGCGCTCACGGAGCTGGCCAGGGAGTACCCGGACCTGCGCGTGCAGATCATCCAGCGCGAAGCCGATGGCGCGATGGAGCTGCTGGAGCGCCGGGAGGTGGACCTCATCCTGGGTGAGGAGTACGAGTCGGACATGCCCGCCACGGATGAGCACACCCATCGGGAGCTGCTTCTCGACGACCCCCTCCGCCTCATCACCCCACTCACCGGCCCCTGGAGCGAGTTGCGATTGGAGGATTTTGCAGCGTTCGATGACGAAATCCCTTTTGCCATGGACCCGGAGGAGTTTTTGTTGGGGAGGTTCGTCCACCGGCTGTGCCGCAGGCATGGGTTTAACCCCAGTGTGCTCTATGAAACCCCGGACCCGTTCCTGCACGCGCACCTGGTGCGTACGGGCCACGCGGTGGCGGTGATCTCGGACCTTTTTCTCGAAGAGATCGAAGGCGTGCGTGTGGTTGCCTTGCCTGGTAATCCCACCCGCACGCTCTACACCGCGGTTCGCGCTGGGCGCGAGGGACACCCTGCGCTGCGGGCGTTTCGGGCGGCGTTGAGCAAGGCAGCTGCCACCGCGAAAGATTATGGGCCACTCCCTGCGGTCTAGGGTGCGGGTTCTTGCGTTAAACTGATGACCGTGACTAACCCAAATACAACCCCGCGTCCTGTCCTCGTGGTGGACTTTGGCGCCCAGTACGCGCAGCTCATCGCCCGGCGCGTGCGTGAGGCCAACATCTACTCCGAGGTTGTCCCCAATTCCGCCTCCGTGGAGGACATCAAGGCCAAGAACCCGGCCGCGCTGATCCTTTCCGGTGGCCCGTCTTCCGTATACGCGGACGGCGCCCCTGCGCTGAAGCCGGAGCTGCTCGAGCTCGGCATCCCGGTCTTTGGTATCTGCTACGGCTTCCAGTCCATGACCCAAGCCCTGGGCGGCACCGTGGCCTCCACTGGTGCCCGCGAGTACGGCCGCACGGACATGACCGTGTCCGGCGGCGTGCTGCACAAGGGCCTGGAGGACACCCACAAGGTGTGGATGTCGCACGGCGATTCGGTCTCTGAAGCCCCGGAGGGCTTTGAGGTCACCGCCTCTTCCGAGGGCGCTCCCGTGGCCGCCTTCGAGTGCCTGTCCAAGAAGATGGCCGGCGTGCAGTACCACCCGGAAGTTCTCCACTCGCCGCACGGCCAAGAGGTGCTCACGCGCTTCCTGACTGAGGTCGCAGGCCTGGAGCAGAATTGGACCGCAGAGAACATCGCGGAGCAGCTCATTAACGATGTGCGCGAGCAGATCGGCGAGGAAGGCCGCGCAATCTGCGGCCTGTCCGGTGGCGTGGATTCCGCCGTGGCCGCAGCCCTCGTGCAGCGCGCAATCGGTGACCGTTTGACCTGTGTCTTCGTCGACCACGGTCTGCTGCGCGCGGGTGAGCGTGAGCAGGTGGAGAAGGACTTCGTGGCGTCGACTGGCGCGAAGCTCATCACCGCTGATGAGCGCGAGGCCTTCCTCAACAAGCTGGCCGGTGTGACCGAGCCGGAGGCCAAGCGCAAGGCCATCGGTGCGGAGTTCATCCGTTCCTTCGAGCGCGCCGTCGACCAGGCTCTGGACGGCCAGGATGCTGCGTTCCTGGTGCAGGGCACGCTGTACCCGGACGTCGTGGAGTCCGGTGGCGGTGACGGTACCGCGAACATTAAGTCCCACCACAACGTGGGCGGCCTGCCTGACGACGTCGAGTTCGAGCTCGTCGAGCCACTGCGTCTGCTCTTCAAGGATGAGGTGCGCGCGGTTGGCCGCGAGCTGGGCCTGCCGGAGGAAATCGTGGCGCGCCAGCCCTTCCCGGGCCCGGGCCTGGGTATCCGCATCATCGGTGAGGTCACCGAGGAGCGCCTCGAGACGCTGCGTCAGGCGGACCTCATCGCGCGTACCGAGCTGACCAACGCTGGTCTGGACGGCGAGATTTGGCAGTGCCCGGTGGTGCTGCTTGCCGACGTCCGTTCCGTCGGCGTCCAGGGCGACGGCCGCACCTATGGCCACCCGATCGTCCTGCGCCCGGTCTCCTCCGAGGACGCCATGACCGCAGACTGGACCCGCCTGCCGTACGACGTGCTGGAGAAGATCTCCACCCGCATCACCAACGAGGTCAAGGAAGTCAACCGCGTGGTGCTCGACGTAACCTCGAAGCCGCCGGGAACCATCGAGTGGGAGTAAGCGCAGCCGAAAGACACTAGGACACGCACTGTAGTAGTGCAGTGGAGTATCTCAGTGAGATAGCTCGGTGGTAGAAAGCGGGCAGCGAAGCAAACTCCCAGACGCTGTGTAGCGCGGCCGCGCCTTGAATTAACAGGGCGCGGCCGCGTTCCCCGTTTTCGATCCCCGGCACTCAGCTCCGCGGAATGGGGGCAGATGGCGCGGTGCCAGGCTCCTGCGTACCCTCCAGGGGGTGGTCGCGACAGGCGCCAGTCTGGATGGCGTTAGCGTGCCCGTTGCCAGTATCGACGGCGTTAGTACGCACGGCACAAGGACGCATACCTCTATATCGCGCGCGCGAGTAGCCGCACGCCGAGCAAATTTTCTCAGCGAGCGGCTGGTTAAAGCGGCTGTGTGCCGTAGGGTGTCTCCGGCTGGTGGGGCTGCGGAGCGGCAGCCTGCGACCGGTTGGTTCGGCGGAGCGGTGACCCGCGAGCCGCTGAACCATTGAGCCGGCGGGGTGGCGCTTCCACCGTGAGATCAGGGCGAAGTCTACGGACTAAAAGCACTCATGAACTCGGTGGCGGGTCCGGAGGTTCGCCGGAGTTATGCGGTGGCGCGCCGGAGACAGGGGCTGGTGTCCCACGCGGCGTGGTGCGTGGGTCGGGCGGGCCGGATGCCGGCGGATCCGTGGATGCGCGAGCTGGCCCCGGAGCGGAGCGCGGCGGGTGGGCCGGGCTTTCGATGGGAATTGGCGGCCCCGCCCACGGCGGAAGGTAGTGCACGCGGCCATCGATGCGGTCGAGGTGCCCGCGGCCGGTGGGCTTTTCCGGATCATCGTCATTGACCGCGTTGTGATACGCACACAGTGGCACCAAGTTGGCCATGTTTGTCGGCCCGCCGTCCTGGAAACGGGTGAGGTGATGAATTTGCGAATCCTCCGCGGGCGCGTTGCAACCCGGCCACGCGCACGTCGGGTGCTCCGCAGACAGCGCGAGGCGCTGCTTGGTGTTGGCGAAACGGCTCGCCATGTACAGGTTCACGGGGCCGTGGTGGGGATGGACGAGGGTGATGAGGCCGACGTCGGCAAGCTTTTCGCGCACGAACTCCGCACCCGTCATCGTGGCCCCATTAGTCAGCTGCAACTCAATCTCCTCGCCATCACCATCGACGATGCGGTCGAGCTCATCCAATCGCACGATGACGTTGGACTGCAGCTTCTGGCCGGAGCCACCCCCGCCGCGGAACACGGTATGCGCCGCGGTGAGCAAGTCCTTGTCGGTGGTCTTCAGCACGGCCAGCAGCTTCGAGATGTTGAGCGAGGAATCCGTAATGCTCAGCGTGTGGTTGCGGCCCGCGCGCCGCGTCACCCGCACGCCCGGGTCGGGGTCCCTGGGCGGGCGCCACTCTTTGAGCTTGGCCTTCGCCACCATGGGGATTTTCTCCCGCGGGGTAGCGGCTAGCAGTTGGCGCAGCTCCCAGGCCCTGCGGGCCTTGAGCTTGGAACAATAGCGCTCGATATCGAGGAGCGTGAACACGTCGTGGCCCGTGCGGCGGGCCTTGCGCTGCCGGGAGCGGAACATCGTGTCCCCGAAATACACCGCGTGCAGTCCTAGGAGCTTCTCCGCGAAATCCGGCCGCGCACCCATCTCAACCAGCTGCGCGCGCGTGACACCGGCGCATTGCTCGACCACGTCGAGCCCGCGCGCTAGTGCTTGAATGTAACCCCCCAGTTGCATAGCCCACAGCCTAAACCAGGCCGGGGAACCTCGCTACTTGAGCGCAGAAATCGCAGCGCAGAGCTTATCGACGTCCCCCTCTTCCGTCGACCACGCCGTACAGAATCGCACCACGCGTAGGTCTTCGTGTTCTTCGAAGAACTGGCACACGAAGTCCTGCGCGAGCTTCTCTTCCTGCGCGCGGGTCAACAGCGCGAATTGCTGGTTGGTGGGGGAGTCAAAGAGCATGTCGATGCCTGCGGCGCGGAATGCCTCGGCGATGCGCTGTGCTTGAGCATTGGCGCGGGCGCAGATCTGCTCGTAGAGGGTCGTTGCTGCCGTCCTGGTTACCTCATCGCCTGGTGCGCTGAAGAGGGAGGCAAATTGCGCGCCGAGCAGCCAGCCCTTAGCTAGCAGGCCACCGTTTTGCTTCATCGCATTGCGAAAGCGCGGCGCACCCTCGGGGAAGACGATGGCCTCGCCGAAGAGGGCGCCGCATTTGGTGCCGCCGATGGTGAAGACGTCGACAAGCGCGGCAAGGTCCGGCAGGGTGATATCCGAAGCGGAGAGGCCATAGCCGAGGCGGGCGCCGTCGACAAACAGGCCCAGATCGTACTCGTCGCAGACCTCGCGCAGGGCCACGAGTTCGGCGCGGGAGTAGGCGGTGCCGAACTCGGTGGGCTGCGTGATGTAGACCAGTGCGGGCTCCGGCATGTGCTCTTCCACCCCGGAGGCGCGGTACTCATCCATGCAGGCGCGAACCTGCGCGGCGGTGATTTTTCCCAGCTGGTTCGGCAACGTGATGACCTTGTGCCCGGTGTGCTCGATGGCGCCCGTCTCATGGGTGGCGATGTGCCCGCTATCCGCCGCGATGACACCCTCCCAGGGGCGCAGGCGGTGGGCGATGATGGTGGCGTTGGCCTGCGTGCCACCGACCATGAAATGCACCTCAGCGTTCGACGCCTGGCAGGCAGTGCGGATGCGCTCAGCGGCCGTGGCGCACAGCTCGTCGGCGCCATAGCCGGCATAAGCCCCACCCGCCCCCGCGATGGCATCAAGGACGCGGGGGTGGGCTAAACGGTGGTAATCGTTGCCGAAGTGAATCATGGTGGGCCAGTTTAGCCGGTGACGGTGAGCTCGCCGATGCCTTGGTCGATGCGGATATCTAGCAGCGCATCATCGTCATGGCGGTTGGTGCAGTTGCTTTCTCCTAAGCCGCTGTCACAGGTGAGTGATACAGGGACGTCCTTCGGGAGGATGACCTCGACGCTGCCGATGCCGACGTCGATGGTGACATCGTGCTTTTCCTTGAGGTCTTCGATTTGGCTCAAATCCACCGTTGAGGTGCCAATACCTAGGTCATAGTATTCCTGGAGCTCATCTTCATGGGTGGGCGCGATGTGCTGAGAACCGACATTGAAGCGGGCGCTGAAGCCGGATTCTTCGTCGGCCTCGATGACGAAGGTGCCTCCAAAGAAGGCAATCGCCAAGGCAGCCCCCACAGCGCCGAGAGCAATCGCGGCCTCAGCCCACTGCGAACCGCGCTTCTTTTTCGGTTCTTCCCGCGGGCCCGGCTCCGGCAGGTCCCAGGCATCGGGCACCACGCCGAGTGGATCCCAGGACGGCGGGGTCGTGCGCCCCGGTGGGAAGGGGTGTCCGTCTGCTGGGGTATAAGGGTTGAGGTTGACCGGTTCCTCGCGCACCGGCTGTTCGGCAGCCAACAGCCCGCTGGGCGGTAGCGGTTCGCGTTGGTGAAGGGCGTACCACGCCAGCGCCAACAGGCCGAAGGTCAGCGCAGCGGGCGGAAGGCCGGCGAGGAATTGTCCGCTGAGGAACAGCGGGCCGGAGCCAAACGTCAGAAGGACGCCGATAATCAGCACCCAGCCGAGCTCTTGTTCCTCCTTGACGCCATCCTTGCCCATGGCCGCATCGAGCGGGCAGTAGGGCGAACCGAAGCGCGGCATGAGCGCCCACGCGAGGAGGTAGGCGGCGATGCCGCCGCCGAAGGCGAGTGCTGCGACCACGAAGGCCACGCGCACAATCGTGGGGTCAAGCTGGTAGCGCACCGCGATGCCTTCGCAGACACCAGCGATGTGCGCGTCACCGCCCTGTTTCTTGGGAAGGCGGACGGGGCGGGTCGTCCACATCTGGTTGAGTGTGCTGTTCTTCGTCATGCTTTTATGGTGCCGCGTGGGGCCTCGCGGCGGTATCGGTAATCGCCCTGATTTTTTGACCTCAGGGTTGTCCCTGATGTGCCCGAGGGGTGGCGCGTGGGACTATGGCTAGTATGACTTCGCCCTATGTGCCCGCAGAAAACGCGGCGCCCTATCCCGTGATGTCGCGTCCCCAATCTGGCCGCGTGGTCGCCGGCGTGGCGGCGGGGCTGGCGCAGAATCTGGGGGTTTCGGCGCTCTCCGTGCGCATCGCCTTGACCGCGTTGACCCTGCTGGGTGGGGTGGGGGCGATGGCCTATGCCGGGCTGTGGATTTTCACGCCCGCGCTTGACGACGCCCCCTCCACCCGCCGCAGCCCCCTCTCCCTCGTGCTGGTGTTCCTGGCGCTGGCGGGTAGTGCGGTGGGTGTGTTGGGGGTTTCGGGGGCGTCGCTAAGCGTGGCGGTGCCATTGGCGGTGGTGGCCATCGGCGCGGTGCTGGCGTGGTTGGCGTATGACCGCGGGCTGAACACGCCGGTGGGCCTGGTTGCTGTGGCGGCCGGTGCCGTCCTGGTCATCGGTGGCGTCGTGGTGGCGGCGGTGACGTGGGAGAGCGGATCGGGTTCGGCGATCCTGGCCACGGCGCTGACGCTGGTGGGCTTTGGCGCGCTGGTGGTGCCGCTGGTGCTGAAGCTCTGGCGCTCGCTATCTCAGGAACAGGCGGCGAAGGCGGTTTCGGAGGAGCGCGCCGAGATTGCCGCCCGCCTGCACGATTCGGTGCTGCAGACGCTGGCGCTGATTCAGAAGCGGGCGGGGGATTCGCGCGAGGTGACGCGTTTGGCGCGCGCCCAAGAACGCGAGCTGCGCGCCTGGCTTTTCGATGCCCCCTCCGCCGCCCCCACCACCTGTTTCGGTGCCCTCGAATCGGCGTGCGGGGAGGTGGAAGATCTCTTCGACATGCGGGTATCTGCTGTGACGGTGGGTGAGGACATGGAGCTGACGGAGTCCGCGAAGCTGCTTATCCAGGCCGCGCGTGAGGCCATGGTGAATGCCGGCAAGCATGCGGGTGTGGACGCGGTGGATGTTTATGCGGAGTTGTTGGCGGGCGAGCTGAGTATCTTTGTGCGCGACCGCGGGGTGGGTTTCGACGTGGAGGATATTCCCGCTGATAGGCACGGGATTCGTGACAGTATTCGCGCGCGCGTAGAAGGATCTGGTGGGCGCGTGCGGATTTCCTCGACCCCGGGGGAGGGCACCGAGGTGGAGCTCGCGGTAGCGTTATGAGCATGGTGAAGGTCTTTTTGGTTGATGATCACTCCGTCTTTCGCGCGGGCGTTCGCGCGGAGCTGGCGGCGTCCTCGGAGATTGAGATCGTGGGCGATGCCGGGACCGTTGCGGAGGCGCTGGAGGGCATTGCGCGTACCTCCCCGGACGTGGTGCTTCTCGACGTCCACATGCCCGACGGCGGTGGCCTCGCCGTTATTAACGCGACGGCTAATCAGCCGGCGCGGCCGGTGTTTTTGGCGCTGAGCGTGTCGGATGCGGCGGAGGACGTGATTGCGCTGATTCGGGCGGGCGCGCGCGGGTATGTGACGAAGAATATTTCCGGCCCGGATCTGGCCGAGGCGGTGGTGCAGGTCAATAGCGGGGATGCGTATTTCTCGCCGCGCCTGGCGGGTTTTGTCCTCGACGCTTTTGCCTCCGGTTCGCCCGCGCCGGAGCCGGAGGAGGGGCAGGACCCAGCGGTGGATGCGCTCACGCGGCGCGAGCTAGAGGTCTTGCGGTTGCTTGCGCGCGGCTATACGTACCGCGAGATTGGCAAGCAGCTGTTTATTTCGGTGAAGACGGTGGAAACACACGCCTCCAATATTTTGCGCAAGACCCAGCAGTCCAACCGCCATCAGCTCACGCGCTGGGCCACCTCGCGCGACCTGGCTTAAACAGCCTGGCCTAGGCGGGTTGGGTTTAGGCAGGGGGTGCGTAGGCGAGCTTGCGGGAGCCGTCGACGTGGGGGAAGAGGAGGAAGGCCGCGCCTGAAACGAGTACCCACACCAGTGCGCTGCCCCAGGCAGGCAGCGCGAGGAGTGGGGAGAACATGACCATCAACCACAGCGCCATAAGCGGGATGAGCTGTGCCGCGTTGGGCAGCATGGTGACGTTGTGGCGCTGGGCATAATCACGCAGGTCCGCGCGGTAGGGGTGTAGGAGTACGAGCGCGCAGGCGGCGAGGGGGAAGAGCAGGCTAAGCCCCATGGCGAGGCCGAAGTGGATGCGGCTGGTACCCACCGCCACGGCGGCGCCGGCCAAGGCAGATCCGCCGAGTCGCACCCACAGCGGGGTGGGGATTGGGGTGGTGTGCGCGCGGAGGGGATTCATGGCGCCTAACGCTACCAGCGCAATTGCGCGCGTCCGGAGAGAGGTTCATAATAGGAGCCATGAATCAAACAGGTGTTCGTGTGGTGGGAGGACCGCAGGCCGAGCAAATTGCGATCCTGCGCGCCCAGATTCAACGCCTGGAAACCCCGGATGTTGCTGCGCAGGTGCAGCCGGAGGTGGAGCTTCTCGGCGTCCCCGAAGGGCTATCTGAGCTGCTCCCGGGCGGTGGCCTTCCCCGCAAGCGAGCAACCGTCTGTGCGGAATGTGCCGCTCTCGTGGTGGAGCTGATATCCCATGTTAGCGCGGCGGGCGGACACGTTGCGGTGGTGGGTTGGCCCGATCTCTCACTCGCACAGGTGGTTGAGGATGGAGATATCTCCCGGGTCATCGCGGTGCCCGAACCGGGCGCGGAACCCTGGGCGGTAACTAGCGTGCTGTGTGAGGGGCTGGACCTGGTGGTGCACAAAGGCACAGGCGAGCTGAGCCCCACGCGGGCGCGCCCCGTGCTGGCGAAAGTGCGGGCAGGGCAGGCGGCCCTGCTCACCGTGGGAACCCGGCTGCCAGGAACGGCGATGGAGATAGGTGCGGAGGTCGTCGCGGTGCATGGCTTGGGCCGGGGCAGCGGGCGTATTTGGGGAGTTGATATAGGGGTGCGGGTGGCGTCGGCAAGCATGCGCCCGCGCCGTGGAGTGCTCACGTGTGGGCAGCGTCTGGACGCGCGCCCACGCCTGGAGGTCGTGTGAGGGTCGCGGCGCTGTGGTTCCCGGATTGGCCTATCCAGGCGCTGCAGGACGCCGACAGGATGGCGTGCGCTATCGCCGCCCAGCACCGCGTGGCGGTCTGCAACGCGGCAGCGCGCCGGGCGGGGGTGCGCCGCGGGATGCGGGTGCGCCAAGCCCAAGCTCTCCTACCGGAGCTGCGCGTGGAGGAGGCCAACCCGGACCGGGACGGCGTGGTCTTCGCGGAGATCGCCGCGGGGCTGGATGCGGTGGCCTCCTCGGTGGAGGTGCTGCGTCCGGGCTTGGTCATTGTGGATGCGGGCGCGGCCGGGCGTTTCCACGGCAGTGAGGCGAAGGCGGTAGAGATGCTTGTCGACGCCACCTCCAGATCCCGCCTCGACGCCACCGTCGGCGTCGCCGATGAGATCGCCACCGCGCTGATTGCCGCGCGCCACCACAACCTGGGCGCGGTAGTCCCGGCAGGCGGCTCGCGCGACTTTCTGGCTCAGCAGCCGGTGGGAGTATTGGCCGCGGAAGTGGCGCTGGGGTGTGCGGCGGACGTGGTGCATGCCTTGGAGCAGCTGGGCGTGCGCACGTTAGGGGAGCTGGCGAGTTTGCCGCTGCGCCAAGTCACCACCCGTTTCGGCGAGGCTGGACGGCGGTGCCACGCGGTGGCCGCGGCCGCACCGGATCGGCGCGTGGCGCCGGAGCTTGCACGCCCGGACCTGGGCGTGGAGCAGGGCTTCGAAGAACCCTTAGAGCGCGTAGACGCCGCGGCCTTTGCCGCGCGCCAGCTCGCGGCGCGCCTGCATGTGGTGCTCGATGAGGCCGGCGTGGTGTGTCTGCGGCTGCGCGTTGCCGCGGAGTTCGAGGGCGGCGAGCGTTTGGAGCGGATCTGGCGTACCCAGGAAGCGCTCAGCGAGGCCGCCACGGCGGACCGCGTGCGCTGGCAGCTCGATGGCTGGCTGAGTGCTGCGTGGGCGGGGAGTGCGCCGGGTGAGGGAGGAGGCGTCGTCAAGCTGGCGTTGGAGCCGGTGGAGGTCGCCCCGCCGGGGGATGGACTCCTGTGGGGCGCAGGCGAATCCGCGGAGCAGGCCAAGCGTGTCATCGCGCGGGTGCAATCCCAGCTGGGGGTGGACCGCGTGCTGCAGCCTCGCCCGGCGGGCGGGCGTGGGGTGGCCGAGCGCATCGAGTACGTCCCCTATGGCGAGCAGCGCGATCCGCAGCCGGAGGGCACCTGGCCGGGGCGCATCCCGGCGCCGCTCCCGGCGAGCCTGGCGCACCCGGCCGCGCGGATTCGGCTTATCGACGTCTCCTCGAAGGAGGTCATCGTCACCGCCGAGGCCCTCCTTTCCGGGGAGCCGGCGGGTCTGGGATGGGGGCGCCACCGCTACCGGGTGACCGGTTGGGCCGGCCCGTGGCCCGTAGACACCGGGTGGTGGGAGGCGGGTGCGGCGCAGCGCTGCGCGCGCCTGCAAGTCGTCGGAGAAAACGAGAAAGGCCAGCGCGCCTGGCTCCTCGTGTGGGCAGGCGGGCGCTGGTCTGTGGAGGCAACCTATGCCTGAACGGCTTAATTCAAGATGTCGATAACCAGGCGCGTCGGCCCCCTGAGCACCTGGACCGAGTACGGGTGGCGTTCATTAAGCCCGATAACGAACTGCGAGCGAGCCTCGAAGGTACCGCCGCTGACTACCTGGGTAACTAGGCCGCCGGCGCCCTTCACGGTGCCGATATTCGGGTCTTCCATATCGAGCTGGAAGGGATAGGCAGTGCCGTCGATGCTGACGTCGAGCGCGGTGGAACCCTTGAAAGGAATCGGGTTACCAGAGCCCTGCTGGGCGGGGGCATCGGTGTAATCAATGAACCAGCCCGGTGAACCGTTCCCGACGAATTCGAAGACCACGCGGTCAAAACCTTCATGCTTGCCCACGCGGACATCGGTCACCACCAGCTCCGAGGGGGCCGGTGGGCGGAGGGTTTTCATCTCCATGTTGGCGTCGCCCAGCGGAGTCAGCCCAGCCGGTGCGGCGGGGGAGGGAGCAGCAGGAGTGACTGTGGCAGTGGAGGTGGAGGCGCCGGACAAGGTGGCGTCGAGAGTCCTCGTGGGGCCGTCGGTACCGCCGTCCGAGGAGGAAGACGGAGCGCATCCCTGAAGCACGAGCGCACCCGAGACAACGAGTGCGGCCACGGGGGCGGCTGTGCGCAAGAGATTGTGTTTCGGCATAACTCCGAGGGTAGCGGTACCGCGAGACATTCTATGCATTGAAGTAAACATCGTAACCACATTGTTGTGAAAGGAGTGATGCCAGTTAAGATGGCGCCATGACCTTCTGCTCCGATGTCCAGGTCGAGCCCCTGGCTGGTACCGCTAAACAAGAATCTGTTTATGTCCTTTTTGAGTGGCCTACGGCCTGGTCTCGCGACGTGCTGGATGGTCGTACTTTTGGCCCAGGCCTCACCGAGAAGCTCAAGGCCAAGCTCAAAGGCGTGGCGGGCCTGCAGCTCATTCGCCGCCCCGGGCGCGCCGGGCACGAGCGGGGGACGGGGCACTTCCGTTGTTTCGTCGTGTGGGCACGCGAGGGGTTAGTGCAGGATTACGTCCTGAACGGCCCGGAGGACATCCTCGATCTGGATCTGGAGCACCCCACCGGCACGTGCCTGCCGCTGGTGCTCGTGTGCACCCACGCCAAGCGCGATGCCTGCTGCGCAATCAAGGGCCGCCCGCTTGCTGCCTCCCTGGCATGCGAATTTGAGGAGACCGTGTGGGAAACCTCCCACACCAAGGGGCACCGCTTCGCGCCGTCGGTGCTGCTGATGCCGTGGGGCTATTCCTTTGGCCGCCTCAACGTGGAAGCTGGCCGCGAGCTCGTGGGCAAGGCGCTGCACGGCGAGTATTTCTATCCCGCTAACCGCGGTTCCGGCCTCACCACGCCCCAAGGGCAGGTGGCGGAGCTTGCGGTGGCGCGCCAGCTTCTCGACGCCTCCGAGACCCTCCACTACGGCGACCTCACCGTCGACGCGGCGGAAACCCCCGCCGCGAGAAATAGCGTCGTTGTGCGCCACCGCGATGGCCGCGCATGGGACGTAGAACTCGAAGAAAAAGAGGCCTCCGGCGTCGTCTCTTCTTGTGGAGACGAGCCGAAGACCTCTCGTTTCTATGCCGCGCGCCGCGTCGAAAAGCGCAGCGTATAGGGCACGGGGTCGGCGCGGTTAGCGGCGCATAATCTTGGCCGAGAGCCAGTTGCCAAAGAACTGCGCTGCCTGCACCAGCACGATGATGATAAGCGTAGCCACCACGGTGACCTCCCACTCGAAGGCGCGGTAGCCGTAGACGATGGCGAAGTCACCCAAGCCACCGCCGCCGACGTAGCCGGCCATCGCGGACATGTCGACGATGCCGATGAACAGGAAGGTGTAGCCCAGCACCAGCGGGCCCAGCGCCTCCGGAATGATGACCGTGGTGATGATCTTCCACGGCGAAGCGCCCATCGCGCGGGCTGCTTCAATCACGCCCGGGTCCAGCGCCACGAGATTCTGCTCCACGATGCGCGCCACCGCGAACGTGGCCGCAATAACCATGACGAACGTGGCCGGTTCACGGCCGATAGAGCTGCCCAGCACCGCCACCGTCAGCGGCTGGACAAAGGCCAGCAAGATGATGAAGGGAATCGGGCGAACAAAGTTCACCAGGATGTTGATGATGAAGTAGATGGGCTTGTTCTGCAGGATGCCGCCCGGGCGGGTGGTGTAGAGCAGGATGCCGAGAACCAAGCCGATGATGCCGGCGATCACCAGGGTGGTGGCGACCATGATGAGGGTGTCCTTGACGGCGTCGACAAGCGTGCCGCCCAGTCGATCCCAATTGGCCTGCGCGAGGTAGGTGACGTTCATCGTTGGATCTCCTCAATGTCGGTGGTGCGTTGCATATGTGCGTAGAAGTCTTCGATGGCGGCATCCGGGCCGTTGAGGCGCACGGTGATCTTGCCGAAGGAATGCTTCTGCAGGGTGGTGATGCCGCCGTGGACCACGGCGATGGACACTCCCTCGTCCGCGAGCTTGCCGGCGGCGCCGAAGAAGCCCGACTTTTCCGTCAGGTTGATGGTGAACAAACGTCCTTCGTGGGCCAGCAGGTCATCGGCCTCCACGACGTCCGGGGTGTTGCGCAGCGAGGTGGCCACGAACTTCTCCGCCACCTTGGTCTGCGGATTGGAAAAGACCTCGTAGACGCTGCCGGCCTCAATGACGCGGCCGTTTTCCATAACGGCCACCTTGTCGGCGATGGAGCGCACGACGTCCATCTCGTGGGTAATGACCACGATGGTGATGCCGAGATCGCGGTTGACCTTGCGCAGCAGGTCGAGCACCTCGTGGGTGGTGGTGGGGTCCAGCGCCGAGGTGGCCTCATCCGCCAGCAGCAGGGAAGGGTTATTAGCCAGGGCTCGGGCGATGCCGACGCGCTGCTTCTGGCCGCCGGAGAGCTGCTCCGGGTAGTTATCGCCCTTGTCCGCCAGGCCGACGAATTCCAGCAGTTCCTGGACGCGCTTTTTACGCTCCTGCTTCTCGACGCCCTGCAGCTTCAGCGGGTATTCAATATTGCCCGCCGCGGTGCGCGAGGACATGAGGTTGAACTGCTGGAAGATCATGCCGATGTTGCGGCGGATGCCGCGCAGCTTGGACTCGGGCAGGGGGACGACATCGGTGCCGTCGAGAAGCAGCTGCCCCGAGGTCGGCTTATCCAGACCGTTGATCATGCGCACCAGCGTGGACTTACCCGCGCCGGAGAAACCGATGATGCCGATGATTTCGCCGGGCTCGACGGTCAGGGAGACATCATCAAGCGCTTTCGTGGTGGTTTTCTTGTTTTTAAAGACTTTGGTGATGTTGCGGAATTCAATCCGGGTGCCCCGGTGGGCGCCTTGTTGTTCAGTCACGTGGGTTTCCTTTGTACGTGTCCGTGTAGTGAGTGAGGAGGGAGTAACGGGCAAAATCCCCCGGGTCACGCAATCAAGCGTGAGCGCGGGGGACATGTGGATTACGCGGGGCTTAGACCTGCTCTTCGAGGCGGTCCAGGATTTCCTGGAGCTCTTCCTGGGAGCGGTCGACGGCCACGGCGGTGTCGCCGGAGGACTTCAGGACGGCCTCGGTGACCTTCGGGTCCTTCCACAGCTTGGCCAGCTCGTGAAGGGCCTCGTTGTCGGCGTCGTCGGCGCGCACGGCCCAGACGTTGATGTAGGGCTCAGCCTCGGCGGAGTCTGGGTCGTCCTGAGCGACGGCGGACTTCGGGTCAATGCCGGCGCGCTCGAGGAAGGAGTTGTTGATGACAGCCGGCTTGCCCTCGCCGTAGGCGGCCGGGGTCTGGGCAGCATCTACCGGGGTGACCTTAACCTTGGACTTGTCCTCATCGATGTCTAGCGGGGTGGGGGTCAGCGGGCTGTTCTCCTTGAGAGTGACCAGGCCTTCCTGAACCAGCAGGCCGATGGCGCGGCCCTGGTTAGTGGAGTCGTTCGGGATGGCGACTTCCTGGCCCTCGATGCCAGCGAGATCCTTGTGGTCCTTCCAGTAGATGGCCAGCGGGTAGATCTCGGTGGAGGCCAGCGGGACCAGATCGGTGCCGTTGCCCTTGTTGTACTCAGCCAGGAACTTCAGGTGCTGGAACTTGTTGGTGCTCAGCTGGCCCTGGTCCAGAGCCTGGTTCGGAGTGTTGTAGTCGGCGAAGTTCTCCAGCTTGACGTCGTAGCCGGCTTCCTTGGCCAGGTCCTGGAAGACGGCCCACTCTTCCATGTTGGCGTCAGTGGTGCCGATGGTGATGGTGGAGTCCTTGGTGATGGCCTCGCCGGAATCCTTGGACTCAGCGGAGTCCGAGGAGCAAGCAACCAGGCCGGTTGCGGCGATGACGGCTGCCGAGGTGGCAGCAAGTACGCGACGGATGCTCATGGTGGGTTCCTAGTGTCCCTTCTTGGTTTGTGCGGCAAGTCGTGTCACCGCAGGATTTGTGCGCTGCACGAAAAACTAGCAACGATTGAACCGCTTTGTCTATTCGGAGAATTGTTCAACGAAAACCTTGACTGGAACCTGTGTTCGAATATAGTGTGTGGGGCTATGAGATTCAATGGGGGTGAGGCGCTGCCGTGGTCCCGGGTGGAGAGGATTCTCTCTGGTCGCCCGGGGCCCGTCCCGGTCTCGGTGGACCACCTACCGCAGGCCACGGACGCGCCGAAGTTGGGGCATTCCGCCGTGCCTTTCGCCGAGCTGCATGCGGTGAGCTCCTATAGCTTTCTGTGTGGCGCTTCCGAGCCGGAGGGGCTCGTGGCGCGCGCCGTCGAACTGGGCCTGCGGGGGATTGCGCTGGTAGATCGGGATGGATTCTATGGTCTTATGAAGTTTGCGGAGGCCGCCGCCAAAGTTGGCCTGCCTGCGGTCTTCGGGGCGGAGCTCAGTCTCGACCCAGCTCCGCTGACCGTCCTGGCGCGCACCCCGGAGGGCTATCGGCGTCTATCTCGGCTTATCTCCCGCGCTCACATGGAGGCGGGGGAGAAGGGGGTCGTGTCCTATCCTTCTTTGGTGGAGATTGGTGCGCAGTTGCAGGATGAGTGCCTCTTCCTGGTGGGCTGGGAATGGGTAGAGCATTTCGATCTTTTGGTCGAGGGAATAAAAATAGACAGCATGGTTCTGGAGTATGCATGTACCCAGCTCCCGGAGGACGCGGACCACCACCTACTGTTGGATTCCTTGCCGGTTTCGCGCGCCATTGCCACTGCGCGCCCGGCTGCCGCCACGCGTGAACACGCGCGGTTGGCTGGAGCCAAACAAGCCCTGTCCAGACGCCTCGCGCTTGCCGACGCCTCCCCCAGCTCCCACCCCATGGGCTCGTCCTGGCTGCGCTCCGGGGAACAGATGGCGCGCCTGCTGCCTGAGCGCCCCGAGCTCATCGCCGAAACCGTTCGCGTCCTCGAGGACTGCAGCTTCACCTGGGAGGCACTGGCCCCGAACCTGCCTGATTTCGACGTGCCGGAAGGCTATACCGAGATGTCCTGGCTGGAGCACCTCACCTTCGAGCGCGCGGCAGCGCGCTATGCCACGCGGCCTAAGGAGATTCGGGAGCGGGCGTGGGAGCAGATGCGGTATGAGCTGGGTGTGGTCAAGCAGCTGGGCTTTCCCGGCTACTTCCTTATCGTGTGTGATCTCGTGGACTTTTGTAAACGGGAGAACATCCTGTGCCAGGGGCGCGGGTCGGCGGCGAATTCGGCGGTGTGCTTCGCGCTAGGGATTACGAATGCGGAGCCGATTTCCGCGGGACTGCTTTTTGAGCGCTTCCTCTCCCCGGACCGCGATGGCCCGCCGGATATCGACATCGATATTGAATCCGGGCGGCGCGAGGAGGTCATCCAGTACGTCTACGCCAAGCACGGCCGCGAGAAGGCGGCGCAGGTGGCTAACGTGATTACGTACCGCCGCAAAGGCGCGTTGCGGGATGCCGCCCGCGCGCTGGGCTACCCGCAGGGTTCGGCCGATGCCTGGTCGAAGGGGATTGCGTCTGCGCCTTCGGACGTTGAATCCTTGGCCGAGCAGTTCCTAGGCCAGCCGCGCCACCTGAGTATCCACTCCGGCGGCATGGTGCTGTGTGACCGGCCAATTGCGGATGTCGTGCCCGTGGAGTGGGCGCGCATGGAGAATCGTTCGGTGCTGCAATGGGATAAGGATGATTGTGCGGCCGCCGGGCTGGTGAAGTTCGACCTGCTGGGCCTGGGCATGCTCGAAGCCCTGCACCACATGATGGACTTGGTGGAGGAGAGCACCGGCCGGGTGGTCAACCTGTGGGAGCTGGACCTGGCTGACCCGGAAGTCTATGACATGCTCTGCCGCGCGGATGCAGTGGGCGTGTTCCAGGTGGAATCACGCGCGCAGCTGAGCACGCTGCCGAGGCTCAAGCCGCGGGTCTTCTTCGATCTCGTGGTGGAGGTCGCGCTCATCCGTCCAGGCCCCATTCAGGGCGGGTCGGTGCATCCTTACCTGCGCCGCCGCGATGGCAAGGAGCCGGTGACCTATGACCACCCGGTGCTGGAGAAGTCCCTGGGCAAGACACTGGGGATTCCGCTCTTTCAGGAGCAGCTCATGCAGATTGCGGTTGATGCCGCCGGGTTCAGCGGCGCGGAGGCGGATGACCTGCGGCGCGCGATGGGCTCGAAGCGCTCGCCGGCCAAGATGGCAGCGCTCAAGCAGCGCTTTTATGAGGGCTTGGAGGAAACCAACGGGATCGTCGGGGAGGTGGCGGATAAGTTGTGGGCCAAGATTGTGGCCTTCGCTGCTTATGGCTTCCCGGAGTCCCACTCGCAGTCTTTTGCTTCCTTGGTGTACTTTTCGGCGTGGTTTAAGCGCTATTACCCGGCGCAGTTTTGCGTGGGCCTGCTGCGCGCGCAGCCGATGGGCTTCTACTCGCCGCAGTCCCTCATCCAGGATGCTCGCCGCCACGGGGTGGAGGTGCTGCCGGTCAGCGTTAACGAGTCGGGCCGCGAGGCGCGCGTGGTGGTGGGGTCGGACGGTCAGGCGCGTATCCGCTTGGGGCTTAACCTCATCAAGGGGTTGGGTGATAAGGCCGCCGATCGCATTGAAGCGGCCGCGCCGTTTGGCGACGTCCCCGATCTCTCCCGCCGCGCCGACCTCACCGTCGATCACGTGGAGGCCCTCGCCGTGGCGGGGGCCTTGGATGTCTTTGGGGTGGATCGCCGCCAGGCACTGTGGCAGGCGGGCGTGGCCGCAACAGAACGGGCAGGGATGCTGCCGGGGCTGTCTGCGATTGAAGCGCCGTCTTTGCCGGGGATGAGCGCCTTTGAGCTCATGGCGGCGGACGTGGCGAGCACCGGCGTGACCCACAACCAGCAACCGATGGAGCAGGTCCGCGGGGAGTTGCAGGCCCGCGGCATCCTATCCGCGGCGGATTTGCCGGCAGTGGAGGATGGCACCCGCGTGCGCATCGCCGGGGTGGTCACGCACCGCCAGCGCCCGCAGACAGCGGGCGGGGTGGTCTTTTTTGGTTTGGAGGATGAGACCGGGTTGATGAACGTGATGGTTACGCCCGGCCTGTGGGCTCGGGATAAGGTCACCGCGCGAACAGCGCCCGCGCTCATCGTGCGCGGCATCGTGCAGAACGCCTCCGGGGCGGTCACGGTTGCCGCGGACCGGCTGGAGCCGCTGGCCTTCGGTGAGGCCCTTTCGCGCGGCTCGCGGGATTTCCGCTAAGCGGCTTATTCCTTAGAGATGAGCTCGTCGCGGTTCATCTTTCCGGCCAGGGAGCGTGCCACGGAGAAGGGCACCCACACCATGAGCAGCAGGATGATCTTGAGGTAGAGCTGGGATACGAATACTCCATCCATGATGGGCATGGTTCGGGCACCCCAGGCGATAAGGCCAGTCACTGGCAGCAAGATGACGAGTGCTGCGAGGGAGAATTTGAGGCCGTCGTCGCGGGCCTCAAGGTGCTGCTGCATCTGGTACTCATCAAGTTCCGTCGTGGGCAGGTCAGCGGCACCAATCGTTGCGCGCAGGCGAGCGGTCATCAACGCGCACAGCAAAGTTCCAAGGGCGGCCACCATGAGTGAGGTAAAGGCGCTCCAGAACTGCAGGGGAATGGAAGCGATGATGAGGGCGGTGGACAGGTCGGTCAGGGTGATGTAGCGCTTGCGGGTCTTAACGGAATCGGGAATAGAGGCGGACATGTGTGGTTTAGTCCTTTCGGTAGATTTCGGAGGACATGGGGGTGAATTCGGTCCGGGAGAACACGGCTTCCACGGGTAGATTGAAAACTTCGCAGATGTTGAAGGCGAGGTCCAAGCTGGGGGAGTGGTCGCCGCGCTCGAGAGCGCCGATGGTTTGGGGGTTGACCCCGATGGCGTCGGCAAGCTGTGCGCGCGTCATGTCCCGTTCAACGCGGAGCACGCGGACCCGGTTAAATAGTGGGCGGGTTGGCTTTTTCTTTGGGGACATGCACCACAGTGTTGTATAAACCCAACGACTTGTCAAGGGTTCGTGTTAAAGTGGCGGCATGAATCCCGTATCCCCGTCACTCACTAAAGCCCGCTACATCTCGCGCTTGAGCTGGGACGTCATCCTCGCCGCCCTGGCGGCCGCGGCGGCATATTTCTGGTGGGACTGGCTCTATTGGGTCGCCGGAGCGCTCGTTGTGTGGGCGCTCTATCAGCTCTGGCTCATCCCCGCGCAGGTCAAAAACCTAGGCTGGCAGGAAACCGCCGACGAATTGCTCGTCACCCGCGGCAAAATCTGGCACACTTTCACCGTCGTGCCCTATGGCCGCATCCAATTCGTCGACGTTACGGCCGGCCCCATCGAGCGCGCGATGGGGCTGAAGAAGGTGAAGTTGCACACGGCGTCGCCCAGCAGCGACGCCACCATCCCCGGCCTGCCTGCCGCGGACGCCGATGCCCTGCGCGAGCGCCTCGCCGTCAAGGCTCGCGAGAGGATGAGTGGGCTGTGAAGGACCGCGCGCTTATCGACGCCGACGGCTACATTCGCGTCCACCGCCTCACCCCGCTGCTGCGCTTTTGGTCGCTGATTTTAGCGCTGGTGGCCATTTTTGCGGTGAACATCAACGCCGCCATGATTTCGGACGTGGTGTCTTACCTGCAGAGCGGCAACCTCGGCGAGGTCGGCCGCGGTACCCTGCTGGGTATCGGCGCCTTCGTGCTGGTGTGCGCAGTGATTTGGCTGGTCTCCGGAATCTGGTGGCGCAAGCTGGGCTACAAGCTCACCGAGGATGAAATCGCGCTGCGCCACGGCGTCATCTCCACGTCCTTCCGCTCCGCGCGCTATGAGCGCATCCAGGCGGTGGACGTCGTGGAATCCATCATCGCGCGCTTGTTGGGTTTGGCCACGGTTCGGGTGGAGACCGCCGGCGGTACCTCGTCGGTGATCAAGATTGAGTACCTGCCCAAAGCGAAAGCAGAAGAGCTGCGCGCGGAGTTGCTGCGGCGCACGAATAAGAACCCTGCCAGTGAGCCGGCGCCGGAAGCGGAGGAAGCCGCCGCGCTGATCCCGGAGATTCCCATACTGCGCACGATTGCCGCTGAGGCGCTGCGCCTGCCCACGCTCCTCGCGGCCCTCGTTATTGGGGGCTTGCTCTTCATCCCGGGTATGTGGACCGCGCTGCTGCCCATCATCGTGGGCTTTGTTGGAAGCGTCTGGGGCTTGGTGGACTCTTCCTGGAAATTCACCGCGCTTCACGACGCCCCCACCAACGCCCTCAACGTCTCTTACGGTCTTGCCGACCGCCGCCGCCAAACCATCCGCATTAGCCGCATCCACGGCGTGCGGGTAAGCCAGCCCTTCTTATGGCGGCGCTTCGGCTGGTACGAGGTGCACGTCTCTGTAGCTGGTTATGGCGCGAAGGGCAGCGGTAAGCAGTCCGGTTCCACTCGCATCCTGCCGGTGGGTACCCGCGAGCAGGCGCTGGAGCTTTTAGAGCTCATCTCCGATCTGGATCGTGCGCAGATTGAGGATTTCGCGCGCCCCGAAGGGCACACCCAGCCCACTTATACCTCCCCGCGCCGGGCGACGTGGATCAGCCCCCTCGACCGCAAGCAGCAGTCGGTGACGCTCGTGGATTCCCCGCTTCCCGTGACCATCGTGCACCGCGGCCGCATTAACCGCCGCGTCATGGTGATTGGAACCCCGCACATCCAGGAGCTCACGCTGAAAGTGGGGCCGTTGGGGCACCTTGCGGGCGTGCGGACCGTGCGCTTCGACCTCGTGGCTGGCCCCGTGAAGATGGCTGGTCAAGACCTCACGCCTGCCGACGCCTCCGAGCTCCTCACCCGCCTGCGCTCCCGCCGCCTGCCTGCCATGGAGTCAGCGCTAAGTCCCATGGACTCATCCGTCAACATCTCACAGGTTGAGCCGCGGCAGAACCCACGTGAAGACTCCCGTGACAGCGCGGTTAGGGGCAGCGACGAAGCTTAAGCAGAACCGGCCCACGCGTGCTGCTGGGGCCGGCACACGCCGAGGCCGCCGAACAGGACCCGCATCCGCCCGCGGGGCAGGAGCCGAGTGGCTCCATATCGAGTACCCCGCTGGCGGTGAGGTGATCCAGGATGAGGTCCACCGTGCCGGGCTCCAGCCCGGTCTGTGCCGCGATGGCCGCCCGCGAGCGCACGCCGGATTCGATGGCTTCCTGCACGGCCTGGATGGGGGAGGCGGGCATTAGATAAACACCTTCAGAATCTGGAAGGCCGCTACAGCCAGCACCCACGCTGTGGCCAGCTGGACGCCGAAGCCGAAGAGCGTCCAGCGCCAGCCAATCTCTCGCCGCTGCGCGGCAATCGTGGCCACGCAGGGCGTGTAGGCCAGCAGGAAGAGCATGTAGGCCCACACCGCGGCGAGGGGATGACCGTCAGAAGCCTGCTCGAAGTCCGCGCGCACGTGATCGCTGAGCGCGCTGTGGGATTGTTCCTCCGCGGAGGCGTCGGTGACGTCGTCGACGGCGTAGGTCTGCGCCCACGTCGAAATCAGCGCCTCCTTGGCCACGAAGCCGGTCACCAGCGGACCCGCCAGGGACCACGAGTCGAAGCCAGCCGGGGCAAAGGCTGGAGCGATGGCGTGCGCGACCGCCCCATAGGCGGAATCCTCCGGCGCCGGCGGCTCACCCCACGAAGAATCCTGCGCCGCATCCCCAACCGGGATGGCCATGAGCAGCCACACCACGACCACGGTGCTCACGATGATGCCGCCGGCCGTCTGCAAGAAGCCCTTCAAGCGCGTCCACATCACGCTCAGTGCCAGGCGCACGGTGGGCAGCTGGTACGTCGGCAAGTCAATAACCAGCGCTTCCTCAGGCACCGCGCGCCACAGCGTCTTTCGCAGCGCCAAACCCACCAGCACGAGCAGCGCGATGGAAATGACGTACATGATGAACACCACGCTGCCGGCGTGCCCCGGGAAAAACGTGGCCGAAAGCATGACGAAGACCACCAAGCGCGCCGAGCACGAGGTAAACGGAATGAGCAGCGCGGTCATGATGCGATGCCGCGGGCTGCCCAGCACGCGCGTGGCCGAGATCGCCGGCACGTTGCAGCCAAAGCCCACGACAATGGGGATGAAAGCCTTGCCCGGCAGACCGATGGCCCGCATGAGACGGTCCGTGACCACCGCGGCACGCGCCATGTAGCCGGAATCCTCCAACACCGCCAAGCACAAGAACATCAGCGCCATGAGCGGGGCGAAGGTGAGGACCATGCCGACGCCGCCGATGAGGCCGTCGACAAGCAGGCCCGTGATGAGAGGGTGGCCTAAGCCGATGGCTTCTAGCCCCGCCCGCGCCCAGTCACTCAAGGGGCCCGAGACCAGTGCCTCCAGGCCATCCTGGAGGGGAGCGGCCACCGTGGTGGTGATCTGGAAGACCACCCACATCACGGCCAGAAACAGCAGCGGCCCCACTACCGGGTGAAGGGCCACCGCATCGAGGCGGTGGGAGAGGGGCGTGGCGTGCTCGACCTCGCTCACCGAGGCCTTCGCCGCCGCATCCAACTCCGCGAAGCGGGCCTCCAAACCTGCGTCCTCGCGCAGCTGCACGGGCTCAGCCGCCAGAGAATCAACAACAACCTCTCGCAGCTTCTCGACGCCCTCCCGCTTACGCCCATCAACCACCACCACCGGGATGGAGGTGGATTCAGCGAGCGCAACGGGATCCACTGTTTGGCCCTGGTTGAGGGCCACGTCGGTCTTCGTCAGCGCGATGATGAGGCGGTAGGGCTGCTCCGCTAACTGGAGCGCCACGTTGAGGCCGCGCGCTACGGCGCTGGCATCGACGACCACGACGACGGCGTCGGGGCGCTCATCTGCGGGGCAATCGATGAGCATGGCGCGGGTGAGCGCCTCATCGGGGCTGAGCGGGTCGAGCGAGTAGGTGCCGGGAAAATCGATGAGATCGGCGGTTGCTTCACCGATCTTCCACGCACCGCGGCTGACCTCAACGGTGGTACCCGGCCAGTTGCCGGTTTGTGCCTTCGCGCCGGTTAGGGCGTTAAACAGTGTGGACTTGCCGGAATTGGGGGAGCCGACGAGCGCGATGATGGGAGCGCCAAGAGGGGCTACCGCGCCGCCCGGATCGCCGTGGCAGCTGGGTTTCGTGGTGGCCATGGTTTAGACCTCGATGGCTTGTAGCGTCGCTTTATCGATGGCGTAGCGGCAGCTGCCGACCGAGACAACGCGCGCGCCACCGGCCACGCGCGGGCCCATGGTCAACGTGGCGCCGGGGCGGATTCCTAGCTCGCCGAGGCGCACCGCTAGGGCGGTGTCGCAGGTGCAGGAAATGCACTCTTTCCCCAAGGTGATGGTGCATCCCATGGGGATAGCGTCGGCGGTTTGTCGTGGGCACTGAGATAACTTCACGGCGAGCCCTCTTCCTTAAATAAGCACTACCGAATAAGCATTACCTTTATAGGTTACCCTTAGTAAACATAGGTCCGTCTAGGTTTGTAGCTATCTCTTAGGTGATCCTCACCACGCGGCGCAGGTGCGCGGCGCATTAAGCGTTTGGAGTGGACCAGCTGCTCACCTGGCGCAGCCTCTGGCGATTCTTCAGCCGCGATTGGCCTAGCTTGCGGGACATGCGGTCCAGAATCTGGATGGCCTCCGTGATGTGCGGCCCCTTGTTGAGCATCACGCACTCCGCGCGCAGCGCATAGCCAGCGTCCGTGATTTCCGCGCGGGAGGGAAGCCCGGTCTTGGCTAGGGTCTCCAGAACCTGCGTGGCCATGATGACCGGGATGTGGGCCGCCTCCGCGACCTTCATGATGCGCCCCGGCACTTGGACCATCTGGTCGAAACCCAGCTCTACGGCTAGGTCACCGCGCGCGATCATGATGCCGAACTTGGCGTGCCGCATGCCCTCCAGCAGCACGCTTCCCAGCTGTTCATAGGCGGGAACCGTTTCAATCTTGAGCACGATGCCCAGGTCACGCACGCGCTGCGCCATCTCCTCGGACTCCTGCTCGGCGGCAATCGCCTCGAGCGTGTCATAGAGGAAAGCCACATCAGCCGGCGTGCGGATGAAGGAGACCGCCGCGATATCGCAGTGCGTGGCCACAAAACGAAGTGCTTCGATGTCTTCCTCGGTGAGGCTGGGCAGCGGGACGTCGGTATCCGGCAGGTTGATTCCCTTATAGGCGGCCAGGTTGGTGCCGGTCGGTCCCGCATGCTCCACGGTGACGACGGCCTCGTGCGCCGCACCATTCTCCCGCACCTCGCGGACGCGGCCGGCGATGGCGCCATCATCGAAAATCACCCGGTGCCCCACTTTGAGCGCACCGACCACCTCCGGCAGCGTACACCCAATAGTGGTCACCTCACCCTCCGCGATGCGCGCCGGCTCCTGCGAAGTGCTGAGCACCAACTCCTCCCCGCGGTGCAGGCGAGTCTTTTGCTCGAGGGCCGGAACCCCATGCACCCGGGTGATCTCCCCGCCGTGGTTGAGCACCGTCCCTTCGGCGAGGTAGCAGTTGCGCTCCCCGTGCAGAACGGCCACGCCCGCTTGCGTGCTCTCCACGGTGAAAACACGGGAGCGCCCGCGCGCTTCGGTGAAGCGCACCTCACTGCCGGGCCGCAGGCGCGCCAACCACTTGCCATCCACCTCCAGCGCTACCGCCGGGCGCGCCGCGCTTGGCGACGCCTCCCTCGCCACCCCGTGGGCGTGGTCGGTAGAGGGGGCGTCGTGAAGCACGAGCGTTGCTGGGCTCAGCAGTTCGCCTGCTGCGGTGCGCTCGCCGCGCACGCGGATGACCTGCGGGCCCGGCTCGATGGTGCCGGTGCGGACCTTGGGGCCAGCAATATCGCAGGAAATCAGAATCTCGCGCCCCACCTCTTGAGCGGCGCGGTGGACGTGCTCCACCATCTTCTCCCACGCCGCCTGGTCATCGTGCGCACAGTTGATGCGGGCTAATTCCATGCCCGCGCGGGCGAAACCGAGGACCAGCTCATAATCCTCCGCAGCCTCGGTGGGAAGAGTCACCATGATGCGCGCGTGCGTGTCCTCCTGGGTGGGGCCGAGGAGGGCCTCGGTGTTGGCGTCGAGGATATCGTCGGCGTCTGCATACGCCGAGGCGATGGGCTGCACGGGGTAGGTCGGCGCCTGGCCGTCGAAGGCGTCGAGCACATTGCGCGCGGCGTGGAGGCGCTCTAGCACCGCGGGCTCCGGGTGGCTCAGGCTCGTAGCACCCAAGGCCGTGAGGCCTTCCTGCAGTTCGACGGCGTCCTGGGAACGCAATTCCATATAACGCACGAGGTTGACCGCGCCGGGGCGGTGGACGGGATCCACGCGCGCTATCTGCGCGGCGTGGGCGGCAGACGAAGCTTCGACGCGGGTAATGAGGGAATCAAGCAGTGGGCGCAGGCTAGGCAAGGTGTCTCCTTCGGTGTGAAAGTTCACCCACATTGTGCCGCGACTTGTTAGACCGCGCCACGGAAGCCGAGCTGCCGCCAGGCCTCATACACGGCTGTCGACGCCGCGTTGGATAGATTCATCGAGCGTCGCGCTGGCATCATGGGGATGCGCACGCGCTCCGTTACCCGCGGGTGAAAGGCGTGTTCCTCCGGCAGGCCCGTGGGTTCGGTGCCGAAAAGCAGGACATCGCCCTCCTGGTATTCCACGTCGGTGAACCACTTGTCCGTGTGGGTGGTGAAAGCGAAAACGCGCGCGCCGGGCAAGCTGTCCATGCAGGCGTCGAAATCCTTGTGGATCGTGAGGTCCGCTAAGTCGTGGTAGTCCAAGCCCGCGCGCTTGAGGTGTTTGTCCTCGAAGTTGAAGCCGAGCGGCTCGATGAGGTGCAGGCTCGCGCCCGTGACGGCGGCGGTGCGGATGGCATTGCCGGTGTTGGTAGGGATCACGGGGTTGTCGAAGACGATGTGCAAGCTGCTCATAGGCATCAGTCTAGGATGGTGTGCATGAGCGCTACCAAACTAGATGGCAACTTGTACCGCGACGAGATTTTTGAGGACCTGGCCCAGCGCGTGGCCGCCCTCAAAGAGAAGGGGATTACCCCGGGCCTGGCTACGGTCTTGGTGGGCGATGATCCGGGTTCGCATTCCTACGTGAAGATGAAGCACCGCGATTGCGAGAAGCTCGGTATCAACTCGATTCGCAAGGACCTGCCGGGAGATATCTCCCAGGAGGAGCTGGAGCGCGTCATCGAGGAACTCAACAATGATGACGCCTGCACTGGCTACATCGTGCAGCTGCCGCTGCCGAAGCACCTGGATGAAAACCGCGTGCTCGAGCTCATCGATCCGGCCAAGGACGCTGATGGCCTGCACCCGATCAACCTGGGCAAGCTGGTGCTCAACGAGGAAGCCCCGCTGCCCTGCACTCCGAATGGCTGCATCCACCTGCTGCGCCGCTTTGGGGTAGAGCTCGATGGCGCCAAGGTCGTGGTTATTGGCCGCGGCGTGACCGTGGGCCGCCCGATTGGTCTGATGCTCACCCGCCGCAGCGAAAACTCCACGGTGACGCTGTGCCACACTGGCACCAAGGACCTCGCTGCGGAGACCCGTGAGGCCGATGTCATTATCGCGGCAGCCGGCAAGGCACACATGCTCACCGCCGACATGGTCAAGGAAGGTGCTGCGGTTCTCGACGTCGGCGTGTCCCGCGTTGACGGCAAACTCGCCGGCGACGTGGCCGAGGACGTCTGGGTGAAGGCCGGCTACGTCTCCCCGAACCCGGGCGGCGTGGGCCCGCTGACGCGCGCGTTCCTGGTGAGCAACATTGTCGAGCGCGCCGAAAAGCTTGCCGCTCACTAACGGCGCAACACGAACGCCCAAGTAATGAGCATGTCCCCACAATCAGAAGGAAGCCCGCAGCACCGAGCACAACGAATGCCCCGGCGCCCAGCTCAGGGCCCTGTTCAAGGCCAGCCTCGAAGCCAGAATGGAAGCCAGACTGAAAGCCAAGCCCGCGGGAAAACCACGCCACCGGTGTCCCTGTCGAACCCGCACGATGCGCACCTGAAGCCCTCGGCGCTGCCGCCGGCTCTCCAGTGGCTGGCCATCGGCCTGTTCGTCGTGGCGGTTGTGGTGTCGGGTTTCTATGCCGTGTTCGAGCACTGGCGCCGCGCCACGCTGCTGCTGGGCGGGGCGCTGGTGTGGCTCACGGTGGTCCGCTTGACCTGCGACTCCTCGCGGGTCGGCGTGCTCGCGGTGCGCTCCCGGCGCTTCGATGCCTGCTTTACAGGCATCTTGGGCGCGGCGATGGTGTTCATGGCCTTCTCCATCGACGCGCTGGGCTCTTAGATGTAATATTCATCGCCCACGTACGCAGGGCCCACATCGAGGCCATTCGGCGCGGAGAGCAGCAGGAAGTTGCGCAGGATACGGTTCATCTGCCGGGTCTCCGTCAGAAAAGCATCGTGTCCCACGGGGGAGACAATCTTGGCCATCGCCAGCAGCTGGTTGACGTTGCGGGAGATGTGCTCCTGCTGGTGATAGGGGTAGAGGATGTCGGTGTCCACGCCCACCACCATCGTCGGCACCTGGGAGGCCGCCAACGCTTTGATGAGCCCGCCGCGCCCGCGGCCGACGTCATGCCGGTTCAACGCCTCCGTGAGCACCACGTAGGAACCCGCATCGAAGCGCTCGGTGAGTTTCGCCCCCTGGTAATCCAGGTAGGAGTTCACCGCGAAACGCTGATTGAGCTGGCGGTGCGGCCCCAAGGGATTCTCGCCTTGCTGTGCGGTAGCGCCGAAGCGCTCGTCGATCTCCTGCTCGCCGCGATACGTCAAATGCGCGATGCGGCGCGCCGCTGCCAGACCATCCCGCGGAGTCTTGTCCGTGAGGTAGTAATTTCCGCCATGCCAAAACGGGTCGCGCTCGATGGCGGAAATCTGCGCGGATTGGATGCCAATCTGCCAGCCCGAAGCCCGAGCAGACACCGCAATTACGCACACCGCGGACACGCTTTCCGGGTGCAGCAAGCTCCACTCCAGCGTGCGCGCGCCGCCCATCGAGCCGCCGAGTACCGCGTGCACGCGGGAAATACCCAGCTGCGTCAAGCAGTCGTGCTCAGCCTCCACCAAGTCCCGAATCGACAGCGCCGGGAAGCGCCCGCCCCACGGCTTTCCATCCGGGTGCAGCGACTTCGGCCCCGTCGAGCCATTGCAGCCGCCCAGCGCATTGGTCGCGATAACGCACCAGCGCGTGGTGTCCAAAGCCTTGCCAGGCCCCACCAGGTCGGACCACCAGTCCGCCACATTGGAATCCCCGGTCAGCGCGTGCTCAACCACCAAGACATTGTTGACGCCGTCCGGGTCGCCGGCGAAAGCGCCCCAGCGTTGGTAGGCCACGTGGGCGTCGGCAAGCACGGCGCCTGCTTCCGTGGTGAAATCACCGATGGGGACGACGGTGAGCTCGCCTTCGGGCGCGAGTTCCGGGATGGCGCTAACCAATGGCCGCGAACCCACGCTCGAGGTCGGCGATGATGTCGTTGACATCCTCGATGCCCACCGACAGGCGCACCGTGGCCTGCGTAATGCCCGCGGCCTTGAGCGCTGCCTCGTCGGACTGGGAGTGCGTGGTGGTCGCCGGGTGCACCACCAATGAGCGAGTATCGCCGATGTTGGCCAGGTTCGAGTGCAGCTTCAGCGCATCGATAAACGCCCACGCCTCCTCGCGGCCGCCGTCGATGTCGAAGGAGAGCACGGAGCCGGTGTAGGCGTAACCGAGCTTCTCCTTGGTGGCCTTGTACGGCGAGGAGTCCAAGCCGGCGTAATTGACGGTGGTGACCTTGGCGTGGGACTCCAGGTACTCTGCCACGGCCTGGGCGTTGGCATTGTGCTTCTCGACGCGCAACTGCAACGTCTCGATGCCATTCAGCGTCAGCCAGGCGTTGAAGGGGGAGATGGCGGCACCGGTATCGCGCAGCAGGCCCGCACGCGCCTTGATGGCGAAGGCCGGTGCGCCCAGGTCGGCGTACTTGAGGCCATGGTAAGCCTCGTCCGGGGTGACGAAGTAGGGGAAGACGGGCTCGCCGTCACGCTCGATGGTCCAGTCGAAGGAGCCGCCGTCGATGATGGCACCACCGATGGCGGAGCCATTGCCGGTATAGAACTTGGTGGTGGAAACCACGACGATGTCCGCGCCCAGCTCCAGCGGGCGGGCGAGCGCGCCGGTGGCGATGGTGTTATCCACGATGAGCGGGACCTGGTTCTTGTGAGCTACCTCGGCGATGGCAGGGATGTCGAGAACATCGGCGACTGGGTTGCCGAAGGTCTCGCCGTAAAAAGCCTTCGTGTTTGGCTGGACGGCGTCCTGCCAGGAGGCCGGGTCATCCGGGTTCTCGACGAGGGTGACGTCAATGCCGAGGCGCTTCAAGGTCACGGTAAAGAGCGTGGAGGTGCCGCCGTAGAGGCGCGGGGAGGTCACGATATGGTCGCCGGCGGAGGCCAGGTTCAGGATGGCCGCGGTTTCGGCGGCCTGGCCGGAGGCGAAAGCTACGGCGGCGACGCCGCCCTCGAGGGAAGCGAGGCGCTCCTCGAGTGCGTCCTGGGTGGGGTTGGTCAGGCGGGTATAAATCGGGCCGGCATCCGAGAGGTTGAAGCGGTTGGCGGCGTGCTCGGCGTCGTTGAAGACATACGAGGTGGTTTGGTAAATCGGAACGTTGCGTGCGTTGGTGGAGCCGTCCAGGTTCTGTCCGGCGTGGAGGGCGCGGGTCGCGAACGACCACTCGTTGACTTCGGAATTATCGTATTTGGTGCTCATGCCACAAAGGCTAGACCAAGCGGTTCAGTGCCGTTAGTGGCTTTGTGGAAACCGCAGGCAAGACCGAGAATAAAAATAGACCGAGCGGTTGGTTCGGCTTAAACGTCGATGCTTTCACCAACCCGCAGGCGCCGATAGCCGCTCACGCCGGCGCGTTGGAGCATGCCGTCGGTGTTTTGCTTGCCGGCGTCGGAAAGCACGGCGTCATGGATGGGCACCGTCAGCCGCGCGCCGATGCGCATGGCGTAATCCGCGGCGTCCGCCCCGCGCACCCACGGCCCGGCGATGGGGAGTAGGAGGACATTTACCGTGCGTCCCTTCGGGACGCACCATTGGTCCCCGGGGTGCAGCACACCATTAAAGAAATAGCCCAGGTTCTCGGGGCGCGGAATGCTGGGGTGGATTTCCTCGTGAAGCCCGCCCACCGCGTGAATCTCAAGGCCCAGAACCGTGAACGTCTCTCCAGCATGCACGATGGTGCCGGAGCCGAGGGCGTCGATGGCTTCCTGCGTTCCCCACACTGGCAGGCCGCTTGCACGCACGGCATCGACGTCGAGGTGATCGCCGTGCGCGTGCGTGAGCAGCACCGCCTCAGCGCCTTCCAGGCAGCTGAGGTCTGAAAGGGGGCCGGGGTCGATGACGATGCGCCCCTGGGGAGCCTCGACAGCCACGGCGGATTGCCCATGCAGAGAAACCTTCATGATCCCCACGCTAGCCAAAAGTAAAGGAATACAGCGAGAGGCCTTCGCTTACTTCCAGCTCGATTGTTTCGGTGTGATTGTCCGGTTCCCTGACGAGATCCACCGTGCCGTCCTCGGTGATGTCGAAGGTGCGGACCGAACCATTCGCGCGGTGCACGCGAACCGTTCCTTGCCCTGATGCCACGAGCTGTACCCAGGCGGCGCGATAATTCAGTCGCAGCCGCGCGTTAGGTCCGGCGGTGATGGGCTGGTCGGCCAAAGTCCACGTCCCGCCCAGCGAATACTGACCTAACGGCGGCTCGCTCGTGGTGAACTGGTGCGTGCCGTCGTGGTAATCGGGGTTGGTGAAATACTGTGCGCGTGCGGTGCCGAGGTAGGTCTCCGGCGAGCGCGGAGCGCTGTGAGCATCGGCGGCTTCAATGGGCTCAGGCAGTTCTATGCTGGGGTCGCGCTCGAGGAGAAGCTCACGAATGAGGCGCTCGGTCTCGGCGTAGTCGCCCTCGCCGTGGTGGGATTGGCGCAACATGCCGTGCTTGTCGACGAGATAGTGCGCCGGCCAGTACCGATTCCCAAAGTTCTTCCACGTGGCGAAGTCATTATCCTGTGCCACTGGATACTCGATTCCCTGCTCGCGGGCCGCACGGCGCACGTTGTCGGCCTCGTGCTCGAAAGCGTATTCCGGCGCGTGGATTCCGATGATGTCGAAGCCGTAGTCCTTGTAATGCGCATAGAGCTTGGTCAGGTGCGTGTTGTTGCGCTGGCAGTTGATGCAGGCATAGGCCCAAAAATCGATGAGCGTGACCTTGCCGGAGGTCCGCGGATCGACGGGCGCATCCGTGTTGAACCAGCCGGTCAGCCCCGCGAACGCGGGCACGGGGGTTCCTTCGGCTGTGAGGGTGGCCTGTTCAACGGGCGTGGCGTCGGTGTTGATACTGGGGAGCTTCTGCTGCAGCCACGCGGGCGCGCCGAGTGAGATGGCGCCGGCCATGGCGATCACCACAATTCCCGCGGTGACGCGTACCTCGCGTTGGTGGGAGCGGAAAGCATCGACGCGTTTGCCCACCTCGTTGCCGCCTAAGGCGAAAGCCAGCAGCGGGATCGCCACGCCGAGGGCGAAGGAGAGACAGAGGAGGAGGATGTGGGCGTCGACAGTCCCGGTGGCGCCCGCCACGGAGATTGCGGCCAGTGCTGGGCCCGCGCAGGGAACGAAGACAGCCCCCATGGCTAGGCCAACGACGAAGCCGCCCTTGTCGCGGGCTGTGGCTTGCAAGCCGCCAGCTTTCGGGAGCTTCTGGAAAGGCCACTCGAGGGCTTCCTGAACGCGAGGGAACACCATTCCCAGGCCCACGAGAACGAGCAGCGCGATTCCCACTTTCCACAGGACGTCGGCCGGGAGGCCCAAGGCATTGAGCAGCGTTGTGGCAAACAGCGTGACGAGGCTGAAACTTGTGACGAGTCCGCCGACGACCTGCCATGGCCGCCACCGTGAGCCGCCGCTGACTGCGAGGACCAGCGGCAAGACCGGCAAGATGCAGGGCGAGATGCCGGTGATAAGGCCACCGGTAAACCCGATGAATAGCGTAGATAACATCCTGTGCTCCTTCGCTTGTGATGCGGTGTGCGTATGCAACTAGTTCGGAACACGAGTGAAAAGCGGATTGCTTTTAAATCCGTCCAATCCGCATCGCAGGGTGGCTCCGAATGGTCAGATACAGGGTCCGGAAAGGCCGGACCCGAAGACCTGAAGAAGGAGTACCGAAATGAAGAAGCTTGTTACCGCCGCCGCTGCACTTGCCGTAGCCGCCAGTGGGCTGGTTGCCTGCAACGACAAGAAGGAAGAAGTGGACATGAAGCCCAGCTCTGAGATGATGGCCCCGAGTTCTGATGCGATGGAGTCGGATTCCATGATGACTGAGGAAATGAAGAGCGATGAGATGATGGCGCCGAGTGAAGAAATGACTAAGTAAAAGTGCCATGTCCGCCCCGCTGCTGGAGGTAAGCTCTACACCCGTGTCTGCGATGTCACCTGATGAACATGCGCGGCTGAACGACCTGCTCGTTCAGACCGCTGCGGCAGACAAGCATGCCTTCAGCGCGCTATACGACGCCCTCGCGCCCACCGTGTACAGCGTGTGCCTGAGCGTTCTGCGCAATCCTGCCTTAGCCGAAGAGGTTGCCCAAGATGTCTTCGTTGAGGTGTGGACTTCCGCTGCGAAATTTGACCCGCAGCGGGGAAACGCGCGGTCGTGGGTGGGCAGGTTGGCGCATGGGAGGGCCGTCGATAAGCTGCGTAGCCACGTTGCTGCAGTGCAACGCGATAACCGCGACGCGCTGCTGACCCAGGCTACCTACACCGAGCCTCTTGAAGATGAGGCCCTAGGACATGTCGAAGCGCAGCGCCTGCGCTGGGCCATCGACGAGATTGGGGAGCCGCATTCCACCGCGGTAGCCCTCGCATTTTTCAATGGCTTGACGCATGCTGAACTGGCAGAATCAACGGGAGTACCGCTGGGTACGGCGAAGACGCGCGTGCGCGACGGCGTTAAGAAGCTAAAAGCGATTCTCGGAAAGGAGGGAAGATGAGCAATACGCATGAGTTTTCTGATGAGACTTTCGACGACTTCCTCGATTCCCTCCCAGACGTGCATCCGCCAGCGCGAATGAAAGATGCTGTCTTTGCGGAAATTGACGGTGGCGAAGCTGCTGAGGTCATCGAGCTTCCACGCCGCCGCTGGCGGGCCTTCGTAGCGGTGCCGGCTGCCGCCGCAGTGCTCGTCGCAGGCGTGGTAGCCGCGCCGCAGCTCTTGCAGTTGGGTCAGCAAGATGCACCGGATAGCGCGCAAGTAGAGGCTGAATCGCCGGGCGAGAAATCCATGCACGACATCATGGGCGCAGAGGACCTTATGCAGGGCAATGCGGATGCCTCGGGAGCGCAACTGGATATCGTTTCCTCCGCCTCGATGGCGAAATCCGGCGCGATGGTCGATGGCCAGCCGCAACTGGCCGACGGCATGGGCGCCCAGGTGTGGGCAGTCAGTGCAGATGGTGAGATGGCCTCAGCCGGGGTTATCGGTCAGGCCCCACACGATGGGGTGTGGATGCCCTTCGACGGTGCCGCGGTCAAAGTCATGGTTACCGAGGAACCCGCGGGTGGCAGCGAGCAACCCACCGGTCGTACCCTCGCCACCGTGACCTTGGCCAGCGCTAGCTAGCCCGGTATGCGATAGGGCAGCTACGCGCCAGGCTAGCTACGTGTCAGCTAGTTAAGGCCTGCTTGACCAGATCCAGCGCGGCGGCGAGTTCGACATCGCTCAAATGCCCAAAGCCCAAGACCACGCCTTCCTCGGCGGCCACGCCGCCCCAGTAGTCGCTGAGCGGGGTGAGCGTTAGCCCTAGGGAAGCCGCGCGGTCGACCACGGCGTTATCGCACAGCAACACCGCATGGAGCCCGCCGTGGATGGGCAGAAGGGTAGCGGGGGCGTCTTCCAGCGCGGCTTGGACGAGATCGCGGCGGCGTTTGTAGGCGCGGCGCATCCGCCCGGTGTGCCGCCGCAGCGCACCGCTGGCCAAGTAGTTCGCCAGCGCTGCTTGGGGGATTGCGCCGACAGGCTGGCCGAAGACCTCCCGCACCCGATCCACCGCCGAGCGTAAGCTCGGCGGCACCACGAGGTAGCCGCAGGCAATGGACGGCGAAATCACCGAGGAAAACGTGCCCAGCAAGACGGTGTGTTCCGGGGCGAGCGCGGTCAGCGCGGGCAAAGGCTGGCCGACGTAGCGCAGCTCGGAATCGAAGTCATCCTCGATGATGAGCACGTCGTTGCTGCGTGCCCACTCGACGAGTTCCGCGCGCCGGGCCGCCGGCAGCGAACCACCATAAGGGTGCTGGTGGGAGGGGGTGACGATGAGAACGTCGAGGTCAACGGTGGGGACGGTGACGCCGTGGGCGTCGGTGGGGACGTCGACAAGCGTGTGGCCCAAAGCTTGGGGAACGCGGCGCAGGCTGGGGTAGCCGGGGGACTCCACGCCCACGCGCAAGTGGCCGCCCAGCGCGCGCAGCAGCACCGAGAGGCCGTCGCGGGCGCCGGCGGTGATGACGACGTAGGCCGGGTCGACGGTGAGCCCGCGCATGTGGCGCAGGTGCGCGGCCACCTCGCGGGGGAGATCGCCGGAAGGATTCACCGCGGCCTTGCGCCACGCCGCCCTCCATTCGGGGGTGATGATTCCGGCCGTATCGGGTAAACCGGGGGTCAGCTCCACGCGCGGTGGGGCAGGACTGGGCCGCGGTGCAGGGTGAGGCTGTGGGGTGCGCCCGTGGGGCAGATGCGGGTTGATGACGGTGCCCGAGCCAACCGACGCAGTGAGGTAGCCCTCGGCGGTGAGCTGCTCGTAGGCGGTAACCACGCTGCCTCGGGAAATGCCCAGATCGCGCGCCAGTGAACGCGTCGACGGCACCTGCTCGCCGGGCAGCAAAATGCCCGCCGCGACTTGGGTGCGGAGGGCTTCGGCAATCTGCACCGGCAACGCGCGCGTATCAGATGGATCGAGGCGGAAAGACACGACCCCATCATAAGTGGTCTAATTCAACACTCTAAAAATGGCTCTTGTCTTGGACCAATTTTCTGGGCCACTATGTGAGCCATGACTGAACAGAAGATTGAACAGGGACGCGCCACCACGCGCGTCAAGCGTGGACTGGCTGACATGCTCAAGGGCGGCGTCATCATGGATGTAGTCACCCCGGAGCAGGCCCGAATTGCTGAGGACGCGGGTGCGTCCGCCGTCATGGCGTTGGAGCGCGTGCCGGCCGATATTCGCGCTCAGGGCGGCGTGGCCCGCATGTCTGACCCGGACCTCATCGAGGGCATCGTCAACGCTGTGGACATTCCGGTGATGGCGAAGGCCCGCATCGGCCACTTCGTGGAGGCGCAGATCCTCGGCGAGCTGGGCGTAGATTTCATCGACGAGTCCGAGGTGCTCAGCCCGGCCGATTACGTCAACCACATCAACAAGTGGGACTTCGACGTGCCTTTCGTCTGTGGCGCCACCAACCTGGGCGAGGCCCTGCGCCGCATCACCGAAGGTGCGGCCATGATCCGCTCCAAGGGTGAGGCCGGCACTGGCGACGTCTCCGAGGCCGTCAAGCACCTGCGCACCATCAAGGGTGAAATCGCGCGCCTCCAGAACCTGGATCGCGATGAGCTCTACGTCGCAGCCAAGGAGTTGCAGGCGCCGTATGACCTGGTTGCTGAGGTTGCGGAGACCGGCAAGCTGCCGGTCGTGCTGTTCGTCGCTGGTGGCGTGGCCACGCCTGCCGACGCCGCCCTCGTCCGCCAGATGGGCGCCGAAGGCGTCTTCGTTGGCTCCGGAATCTTCAAGTCCGGCGAGCCTGCGAAGCGCGCGGAGGCCATCGTTAAGGCGGCCACCCTCTACGACCAGCCGGCCGAGCTGGCCAAGATCAGCCGCGGCCTGGGTGAGGCCATGGTGGGCATCAACGTCAACGATATCCCCGCCCCGCACCGCCTGGCTGAGCGCGGTTGGTAAACGCGGTGCGACCACTCGTCGGCGTGCTCGCGCTGCAGGGCGGGGTGGAGGAACACCTCGCCGTGTTGGAGAGCCTCGGCGCTGAAACGCGCCGGGTGCGCCTGCCGCAGGATCTCGACGGGCTGGACGGAATCATTCTGCCCGGCGGAGAGTCGAGCACCATCGATAAGCTGGCGCGCTCCTTCGGCGTTGCGGAGCCGCTGCGCCGCGCCGTCGAGGGAGGGCTGCCGGTCCTGGCCACCTGCGCGGGGCTCATCTACAGCGCCCGCGAGCTGGAGAACCCCGCGCCGGGCCAGCAGACACTGGGGCTTATCGACGTCACCGTGCGCCGCAACGCCTTCGGCAACCAACGCTTCTCCGAGGAGCGCATCGTTCCCGTCGCGCTGCAAGGTCAGCGGCCCGATCTAGAGGCCTCAGAGGTTGGGGCGCGGCGCCGGGACGCCGAGGCTCATGGCATAGGACCCCGAAGCATCACGCTCGATATTGAGGCGAGCTTCATCCGCGCGCCCATCGTTACCCGCGTGGGCGACGGTGTCGAGGTCATCGCCACCCTGCCTGCCCCTGCGCTTGGTTCTGTGGCTGGTGGAGCGACAAGGGCTGGTGGCGCGATAAGTAGCAGCGGGGCCATCAGTGCGGGAGTGGGCGGCAAAGGTGGTATGACACACGCAGATTGCGCCAGACATGATGGGGCCGAAGTGATCGTCGGTGTGCAGCAGGGACGCGTCACAGCGCTGAGCTTCCATCCGGAAGAAAACGGTGACTCGCGCCTCCACGCCACGTGGCTCGCTTCTTTTGCTAAATAACTATCGCCCGATAGTGCTCTGGGCTACATTGAGATGTGCTAGCTGAACACATCACTCTCAGAAAGGCTCCTCGCCGTGAGCACACCCGCCCCAGAACAAGTCCGCGAAGACATCCGTTTCCTCGGCCGGGTGCTCGGCCGGGTCATCGCGCAGCAGGAAGGCGAGGACGTTTTTGAGCTCGTCGAATCCACCCGCCGCATGGCCTTCGACATCGCCCACGGCGATGCCAAGCCGGAAGACCTCGTCGCTATCTTCCGCGACCTCGACATCACCAAAGTCAACCTCGTGGCGCGAGCGTTCAGCTATTTCGCGCTCATCGCGAATCTAGCGGAGGACTTGGATGACGAGTCCGTCGAGGCGCCGGTTTCCCTGCGCAAGACATTCGCCAAGCTCAAAGAAGAAGGCGTCGCGCCCGCCGACGCCGCCTCCGTCATCCGAGGCGCTCACGTCGCCCCCGTTCTCACCGCGCACCCCACCGAAACCCGCCGCCGTACCGTCTTCGACACCCAGACCCGCATCAAGACTCTCCTCAAGGAAGCTCACCGCGGCGGCGACATGGCGGCAATCGAGAAGGAAATGTACCTGCGCATGACGCTGCTGTGGCAGACCGCGCTGATTCGTATTGCCCGCCCTACCCTCGAAGACGAGATTGACGTCGGCTTGCGCTACTACAAGCTTTCACTGCTCGACCAGGTTCCCGCCCTCAACCGCGCCATTCGCCACGCCATGCGTGAGACCTTTGGCCAGCAGCTTCCCGATTCCCCCGTCGTCCGCCCCGGCTCCTGGATTGGTGGCGACCATGACGGCAACCCCTTTGTTAACGAGCACACCTTGACCTACGCCACCCGCAAGGCCGCGGCGACGGTGCTGCAGTACTACGCCGACGAGCTCGGCGAGTTGGAGCGCGAGCTCTCCCTGTCGGATCGATATTCCTCCAGTTCCAAGGAACTGGGCGCGCTTGCCGACGCCGCCCACAACGACGAAAAATCCCGCGTCGACGAGCCCTACCGCCGGGCCATCTTCGGCATCCGGAAGAAGGTGCTGGCGAGGCTGGAGGGGGAGACGTCGCCAAGCGCGTATGCGTCGCCGGAGGAACTCAAACGTGACCTGGACGTGATCGACCGCTCGCTGCGCCAGTTCAATGACGACATCATCGCCGATGACCGCTTGGCTCGGCTGCGCTCCGCGGTGACCACGTTTGGCTTCCACCTTTCGACGCTGGATATGCGCCAAAACTCCGAGTCCTTTGAGAACGTTCTCACCGAAATTTTCGCCGCGGCCACCATCACCCCGGACTACTGCGCGCTGGGAGAGGAGGAGAAGGTCGCGCTGCTCGTGCGCGAGCTGCAGACCAACCGTCCGCTGCTCTTCCCCGGCTCCGAGCGGGAGTTCAGCGAGGATACCTCGAAGGAGCTGGGGATTTTCCGTGCGGCGGCACGCGCTGTGCGGGACTTTGGGCCGAAGTCGGTGTCGCACTGCATTATTTCTATGACGGGAACGGTCTCCGACATTTTGGAGCCGATGGTGCTGCTCAAGGAGGTGGGCCTAGGCCAGGTCGATGTGGTGCCGCTGTTTGAGACTATCGAGGATTTGAAGGCCGGCGCCGGCATTCTGGAGAAGCTGTGGCAGGTGCCCGTGTACCGCGAGCATCTGCGCTCGCGCGAGGATATCCAAGAAGTCATGTTGGGGTACTCGGATTCCAACAAGGATGGCGGCTACCTGCAGGCAAACTGGGCGCTGTACGACGCCGAACTGGCCCTGGTTGAGTTGTGTTCGCGTCATGGCGTAGAGCTGCGCTTGGCACATGGCCGCGGTGGTGCGGTAGGCCGCGGTGGTGGTCCGACGTATGACGCGATTTTGGCGCAGCCGAAGGGCGCGGTATCAGGTTCGGTGCGTATCACCGAGCAGGGAGAGGTGATTTCTGCGAAGTATGGTGCGCCGGAGACCGCGCGCCGCCACCTGGAGGCTTTCGTCTCCGGCGCGTTGGAGGCTTCTCTGTTGGATACCGAGCCGATTGCGGATCCTGAGCGCGCCTACGAGATCATGCGTGAGCTGGCGGACTTGAGCGGTACGGCGTACCGCCAGCTTGTCGACGACCCCGGGTTCATCACCTACTTCACCCAGTCCACCCCGCTGCACGAGATTGGCGAGCTCAACCTGGGCTCGCGCCCGACCTCCCGCAAGCAGACCACCGCGATTACGGATTTGCGAGCGATTCCCTGGGTGCTGTCGTGGTCGCAGTCCCGCACCAACATCCCGGGCTGGTTCGGCGTGGGCAGCGCGGTGACGGCGTGGGTGCAGCAACCCTCTGGAGGATCGACAGCTGTCAGCGGCGCAGTAAACGCCGACGGAATAAACACTGCCCCAGCAGACGAAGAGAAGCGCTGGGAAGAGCTGCGCGAGCTGTACCGCACCTGGCCTTTCTTCCGCTCCGTGTTCGCGAACATGGCGCAGGTCATGGCTAAGGCGGAGATGCAGCTGGCACGCCTGTATGCCAACTTGGTCGACGACAAAGAAATCGCGGACCGTATCTTCGGCCTGATTTCCGAGGAGTTTGAGCGCACCCGCGAGGTCTACCTTAAGGTCACCGGCAACGCGGAGTTGGTTAGTGAGAACCAACGCCAGGCGCGGTCGCTCAAGCGTCGCTATCCGTACCTGCTTCCGCTCAATGCCATCCAGCTGGAGCTGCTGCGTCGCTACCGTAAGGGCGATGATCAGTTCCTGGTGTCGAAGACCATTCAAGTCACGATGAACGGGTTAGCCACCGCGCTGCGCAACGCCGGCTAGAATCTACGGCCAACCGACCCGCACGCCGAATGCCCCGCGAGGAAGTGATTTCCTGCGGGGTACGACCAAACAGTGCTGGAAGAGTGCCCTGGCGGAGCGGGGCACACTGGTGCGCAAGATGACCTTGAGGTTTGTTGAAGCGTTAGTTGAAGGCGCTTGTGAAGACCGGCGCGGCGTCGTATGGCGGGATCCATGCCACCCGCCCGCCGATGCGATCCATGCGGCCGCGTGAGGGCGGGGCATCGGGGTCATCGTCGTTGACGCCATTATGGTAGGGGCACAGTGGCACCAGGTTGAGGATGTTGGTGGGCCCGCCGCGGGCCCAGGCCTTGATGTGGTGGATCTGGCACTTCTCAAAGGGAACCTTGCAGCCCTCCCAGGCGCAGCAGGGATTCTCCGCGGCCAAGGCGAGGCGCTGCTTGGCGGTGGCGAAGCGCTGGAAGCGGAACACATCGAGCGGGCCATGCTCGCGGCTGACCGCCACGATGACTCCCTTGTCTAGCAAAGCGCGCTCCACCAGCTGCGAGCCGGTCATGGTCGCGCCACTGGTGGTGCGGACGATGAACTCTTCGCCGTCCTTGTCGGTATTGCCCTTGAGCAGCTCGGCGTAGTCATCAAGCTGCAGGACCGCCATGGTGGCAACCTCAGTCTTGACACCGCCACCGTCTAGATTCTCCAGGAAGCTTTCACCGGGGCGTTCCTGGTCGATGCCTTCGAAGACGCCGGTAAGCTGCAACGAGTCCGCGGTGACCGTGAGCGTGGCCAGACCGTTGCCATGCTGGGTGAGCTTGGCGCGCTCGGCATACGTGCGGGGCTTGCGCATCTGGCGCAGCCTTTTGCGCGCTACCTTTTCCACCAGCTCCGCGCTGGTCTGGCATAGCTCCACACGCAAATCCCACGCTTTGTGGTGGTCCCGAACTTTGGCAACGAAGTGCTCGATGAGCTGCAAGGTCACCAGCCCGTGCCCGCGCCGGCGCGCGGCTTCCACTGCCGTGCGCTGCTTCTTCGTCGAGGATGTGTGCCCGAAGTAGGTGTGGTGGAGGGAGAGGAACACGGTGGCGTCGGCAGGCGTGGCGCCGAGGGCCACCAAATCAGATTCAGACAGGCCCGCGCACTCGGCCACCAGGTCAATGGCGCGGCCGAGGGCGGCGAAGAACGTCTGTAATCTCATACCCCGCAGCCTAAAAGCACTCCACCCCACCTCCAAGCCCCGAACTAGCCATCCGATGAAATCTGTGGATAACTAGTCGGCACTCGGCTTTAGGCGCCGGCGAGGCCGCGGCGCTTAAGCAGCGGCGCAACGTCCTTGTCGCGGCCGCGGAACTCGCGGTAAGCCTCCGTGAAGTCGCGAGACGCGCCCTTGGACAGGATGACATCGCGGAACTTCTGACCGGCCTCGCGCAGGTCGGTTTGCTCTTTGAACCACTCGAAACCATCGGCGTCGAGCGCTTCGGCCCACAGGTAGGAGTAGTAGCCCGCGGAGTAGCCGCCAGCGAAGATGTGGTTAAAGTAAGTCGAGCGATAGCGCGGCGCGATGAGCTCGTTATCCAGCCCGGCCGCGCGCAGAGCTTCGGCCTCAAATTCGGCGACGGCCTCCGGAGTGGCCTTGAGCTCCGCGGCCTCGGCAGCGCTCAAGGAATGCCATGCGAGGTCGATGATTGACGCTCCCAGATACTCCGAGGTGGCGAAACCCTGGCCGAACTCGGCGGCGGCGGAGATGGCGTCGAGAAGCTCGTCCGGAATAGGTTCGCCCGTCTCCACGTGGCGGGCGTACTCCTTGACCAAGTTCTTATCGAGCGCCCAGTTCTCGTTGATCTGCGAGGGGAACTCCACCCAGTCGCGCGGGACGTTGGTGCCGGCGAAGGTGGGGTAGCGGACGTCGGAAAGCAGGCCGTGCAGGGCGTGGCCGAATTCGTGGAAGACGGTGCGGACCTCGTCCATGCTCAGCAGCGGCTGCGAGCCGTCGGCGGGCTTGGTGATGCCCATGACGTTGACGATGACCGGCTTGCGCTCCAGCAGTCGGGACTGCCCCACGAACTCGCTCATCCATGCGCCGCCGCGCTTGGTGGGGCGCCCGAAGTAGTCGGTGAGCAGAAGGCCGATTCCTTTATCCTCGTGCGAGTCGATATCTACGTGCGGGTCCTTATTCACGTGATTGACGTCTCCGTCAATCACCTCCCACACGCGAACCCCCTCCGCGTAGCCCTCGAGGTCATCGCGGGGGATAACGGTGATGCCGTAGAGGCGCTCGGCGGCGGCGAAGACGCCCTTCTCCAGGACCTGGTCCAGCGGGAAGTACTTGCGCAGCTCCTCCTCATCGAGAGAGAAGTCGCGGGCGCGGACCTTGGATTCCCAATAAGGCCAGTCCGCGGCGCTGAAACCCTGGCCGTTGAGCGTTGCTTCCTCCGTGAGGAGCTTCTGCTCGCCTTCGGCATTGGCCGCGGCGGCGGGGGCGAGGTCGAAGAGCATGGTGCGGGCGGCGTCGGCAGTCGCGGCGGTTTCTTCGGCGATGACGTAGTCGGCATGCGTGGCAAAGCCCAACAGCTCGGCGCGCTCGGCGCGCAGTTGCACGGCCTCGATGAGCCCCGGGATGTTGTTCTCGGAGCCCCTGCTTGTCGACGCCCCATACAACCTCCCCCTCGCATCCTCCCGCGCCAGACGGCTCAGCTCGGACTGCACGGTCGGCAACTCCAGCGGGATGACGAAGCCCTCGCGGCCTAGTGCTTCGGCATCGGCCTTGGCGGAGGCGATGCGTTCGGCGGGCAGGCCCTCGAGTTCTTCCTCGGTGAAGGAGACCGCGCGCTCGCGGGTAGACGCCATGAGGTTGCGGCCGAATTCTTCAGAGAGCGCGGAGAGGCGCTGGTTGATCTCGGACAGGCGGGCCTTGCCGGCCGCGTCGAGGTCGGCACCCTTGCGGGCAAAGGTGCGCAGGAGGTGCTCGTGGAGGCGCTGGCCTTCCGCGTCGTCGGCAGGCGGCGTGGCCTCCTTGATGCGCGCGTAGAGCACCTCGTTCTGGTAGATCGCGTCATAGTGCGCGGACAGGCGCGGGTAGATGTCGGCGGCGATCTCCTCCATTTCATCGGTGACATCCGTGCCGGAAAGGTTGCCGAAGACGGCCATGACGCGGTCGAGGTCCTGGCCGGAGCGCTCGAGCGCCTCCACGGTGTTTTCCCACGTGGGCGCGGCGGGGTTGTCGGTGATGGAGGCGATCTCGGCGTCGTGAAGCGAGAGTGCCTCGTCGAAGGCGGGGCGGTAGTGCTCGACCTTGATCTCCGCAAACGGTGGGAGCTGGTAGGGCAGCGTGGAAGGTGTCAGTAGTGGGTTAGTCATAAGAAACTACCGTACCTAATAAGCTCCGCCCTATGTGATGGCTTTCACTAAATTATCCGACTGGGACTGGCGTGCGTTCCCTGCGCGGGGCGGTGGCACGGTTCACAAGGATGACATCGAGAATCAGGAACGCTGCCAAAGTGATTCCTAAGAGCGGCAGGAAGACGCCGACGGTGGCCGCGAATAGCGCGCCCAGTCCTGTGGTGGCCCAGGAGAAGCGGGCAGTCGGGAGGAAGCGCGGGCGACGTTTCCACCACATGTAGTAGCCCAGCACTACGAGGGCGGCGGTGGCGAGGCCTAGTGCGAGCAGCGCGATCTGCAGTGGAAGGCCAAACATGATGCCCATGTGCAGGTAGATGCCCCAGCTGCTGAGCTTGCTAAACAGCGGCAGGCTGGAGAAAGGCTGGCGGTCGATGACGTCGCCGGTAGTGCCATCTACCGAAATTGCATCGGAGGTGGTGCGCCATTCCACCCAGCGTTCGCTGACCTGCCAGGCGGAGTTGGCGTCCTCCGGCGGGTAGAGGCGCAGCGGTCCGGTCAGTCCCTCGGCGCGGCCGGTGGCGAGGACGCGTTCGGCCTCGGCAGCCACGTTCGCGCTTGACCACGCCCCTCCAACCCCATGACCTTCATGTCCTTCATGGCCGGTGTGCTCATGCGTTTCAGCGGTGGTGCCGGGGAGGGCAGTCTCGATGGGGGTGGCCTTCCAGTTCATGCGCTCGACGAGGGAATCGACGTTCCCGCCGGCCAGTCCCGACCACGTGATACCGGTGGCAGAGAGGCCAAGCAGGCCGATGAAGATCCAGGCGCCAACAGTGGAATGCAGGCGGGTGGCCTTCCAGCGGGCAGAGCGCTTGGGCTGCTGCTGCGCTGCGTTCGCGGTTGCCTTGTTCTTCGGGCGGCGGCGAATCCACCACATATAAAGACCGCCACAGGCCATGACCCACAGCCAAGAAGCAGCCAGCTCCGAGTAGAGCTCACCGACCTTGCCCAAGTGGAAGCTTTCGTGCAGGGAGGAAATCCAGCGGCGCAGCGGCATCTCACCCAGGCCCGAGTAGGTGGGGTAGTCCCCGATGACCTCGGCGTTGGCAGGATTGATGAAGACGGTGCGCTGGAGGCTTTCGTCGATGCTGTCATCGGAAACCAGCACGCGCGTCGAATCCGTCGGTGTCGTGGCCGGCCAGACCTGCGTGACCGGCATGTCAGGCTGTTTGTGCTGCGCGGCCTGGATTTGTTCCTCCAAGCTCACGGGGTGCTCGACCGCCGGAACGGTCATGACGTCGCGGTACACCACCTTCTCCAGGGTGGGTGCCATGGCATAGAGACAGCCAGTCAATGCCGCAACGAGGATGAAGGGGCCGACGAACATACCGCCGTAAAAGTGAATGCGCTGAATGAAAGATCGCAGAGCCGTCCGACTCATATGTAGTGCTCTTTTCAGTGTGTACAGGTAGGGCCCGTAGTGGGTGCCTGAGGGTGAATGCTTTCGGGCACTCAAGACGGGCGATGGACAGGCGCTGATATCAACTGCACTACTAGTCGGAGGCGGTGGTTGCTTGGTTCCCGTGGATTGAAAAACTCTCTCTTTTGCTGTGCGGTGTAGCTTTTACAACCTTTGATGAGGTTAGGGGTTTGCATAAGCCGTTGTCGGACTTCAATTGATGGTCGGCTACAGAGATCTGCCAATAGGGATAGCGAGGCTAATCTCATATTGATAGCCTGAGCACATGAGCATTATGAAGATCTGCCCCCCCCTGCACGACAACATAAGACTACCGCGGTAGTCATTGCTGGCGTAATGCTGGCAGGCTTTGTGAAGATTCCAACTGCGCATGCGCAAAACTACAACAATCCGTTTCCCACTGAACCCTCCGACTCTTACATCCAAGACTGTGCGAACAATCCGGCTACGTGCAAATTGCCAGAAGGAGTGGCAACTGGTGCATCTCCCGAGAAGCAGGAGGCATGGAACAGATGCTTAGTGGCGATGACCGTTGCTGGTGTTCCTGCGGGCCGGGCGGTGCAAGGAATGCTTAAGGCAATTGCGACCGGAGTTGTAGCGGGTGGCCTAAACGGTTACGCCAGTTGCGACTGGGATGCAATTCTCGCTAAGTAGAGGTGTTGAGAGCATGAAATCATTTTTGGCTGGTTGGATTTTGTCGATAGGCGCGGTACTTATGGTGGGGTATTCCTCTGCTGACTTGATGTGGGTAGTCCGGACGGCCCTACTTACGACGATTCTCTGGGTATCAGCCTATTTCATTTCTAAGAAGCGCCAGATTCAAAAAGTGGATGGCATCGACCGTAGCTGATGCTCCCATGGTTGTACGGGACGCTAGTCACCTGATTTTAGGCAGCGGAGAAATTGCCCAATGGCATCGGAGGAGGAGGGGGTGTTACACCGCCGGTAGAGCGTGAGGTGGGACCATGTCTCGCGTCACGCAGCGGCGTCGAAGGTGACTTGGTGGTTAAGGACGTCTTCGTAGGAAAACGACGGCGCCGCGCGCTCCACTACGGAGGGGATACGCGCGGCGGTCGGAAACATGACGGGAGAAAGAGTTACTTCTTCAGGCCATCAATGATGTCGTTGAAGGCAGCGACCGGGCGCATGGTCTGGTTGAGCTTCTCCTCGTTCGGGGCGTAGTAGCCGCCGAGGTCGACGGGGGAGCCCTGGACGTCGAGAAGCGCCTGCTCAATCTCGCCAGCCTTGGCCTCGAGGGCCTCAGCAACCGGCTTGAAGGCCTCCGCCAGCTCGGCGTCGTCAGACTGTGCAGCCAGCTCCTTGGCCCAGTTGAGGGTCAGGAAGAAGTGGGAGCCGCGGTTGTCGTTCTCGCCGACCTTGCGGGACGGGGACTTGCCCTCATCCAGCAGGGTCTCGGTGGCCTTGTCCAGGGCAGCGGCCAGGACGCCTGCCTTGGCGTTGCCGTTGGTGTTGTGCTCGTGGCGGAAGGACTCGGCCAGAGCCAGGAACTCGCCGAGGGAATCCCAGCGCAGGTGGTTCTCCTCCTGGACCTGCTGGACGTGCTTCGGAGCGGAGCCGCCGGCACCGGTCTCGAACAGGCCGCCGCCAGCCATGAGCGGAACCACGGACAGCATCTTGGCGGAGGTGCCCAGCTCGAGGATGGGGAAGAGGTCGGTGTTGTAGTCACGCAGCACGTTACCGGTGACGGAGATGGTGTCCTCGCCCTTGCGGATGCGCTCGACGGAGATCTTGGTCGCGGTGACCGGGTCCTCGATGGAGATGTCGAGGCCCTCGGTGTCGTGATCCTGCAGGTACTTCTTGACCAGCTCGATGAGGTTGGCGTCGTGGCCGCGCTCCGGGTCGAGCCAGAAGATAGCCTTCATGCCGGACAGGCGAGCACGGTTGACAGCCAGCTTGACCCAGTCCTGGATCGGGGCGTCCTTGGTCTGGCAGGCGCGCCAGATGTCACCCTCCTCCACGTCGTGGGAGATGAGAGCCTCGCCCTTGGAGTTGCGGACCTCGACGGTGCCCGCAGCCGGGACCTTGAAGGTCTTGTTGTGGGAGCCGTACTCCTCAGCCTTCTGTGCCATGAGGCCGACGTTCGGGACGGTACCCATGGTGGTCGGGTCGTAAGCGCCGTTAGCCTTGCAGTCCTCGATCACGGCCTGGTAGACACCGGCGTAGGAGGAATCCGGGATGACGGCGAGGGTGTCCTGCTCCTCGTCGTTCTTGTTCCACATGTGGCCGGAGGTGCGGATCATGGCCGGCATGGAGGCGTCGATAATGACGTCGGACGGAACGTGCAGGTTGGTAATGCCCTTGTGGGAGTTGACCATGGCGAGGTCCGGACCCGCGGCCAGCGCGGCGTCGAAAGCGGCCTTGATCTCAGCGCCATTCTCCAGCTTGTCCAGGCCCTCGTAGATAGCGCCCAGGCCGTTCTCGCCATTGAGGCCAGCGGCCTCGAGCTCCTCGCCGTACTTCTCAAAGACATCAGCGAAGAAAGCGCGCACGACGTGGCCGAAGATGATGGGGTCAGAAACCTTCATCATGGTGGCCTTGAGGTGAGCGGAGAAGAGCACGCCCTCTTCCTTGGCGCGGGCAACCTGCGCCTTGAGGAACTCATCGAGTGCCTTGGCGGACATGAAGGTGCCGTCGATGACCTCACCCTTGAGGACCGGCAGCTTCTCCAGCAGGGTCTGCTCGCCCTCGGCGGTCTTCAGGACGATGGAGAGGGTTTCCTCCTCCGGCATGATGACGGACTTCTCGTTGTGGCGGAAGTCGTTAGCGTCCATGGTGGCCACGTTGGTCTTGGAATCAGCGGACCACGCACCCATCTTGTGCGGGTTCTTCTTAGCGAAGTTCTTGACCGCAATCGGGGCGCGGCGGTCGGAGTTGCCCTCACGCAGAACCGGGTTGACAGCGGAGCCCTTGACGGCGTCGTACTTCTCCTGAGCCTCTTCGTACTCCGGAAGGTCGTAGCCGGCGGCCTGCAGCTCAGCAATAGCCTTCTTCAGCTGCACCAGGGAAGCGGAGATGTTCGGCAGCTTAATGATGTTAGCTTCCGGGGTCTTGGCCAGCTCGCCGAGCTCAGCCAGGGCATCGGAGACCTTCTTGTCACCAAGGCGCTCCGGGAACTGGGCCAGGATGCGGCCGGCCAGGGAAATGTCGCGGGTTTCCACCTCGATGCCTGCGGTGGACGCGAAGGCCTCCACGACGGGCTTGAAGGAGTAGGTCGCCAGCAACGGCGCCTCGTCGGTACGGGTCCAGATAATCTTTGCCATGGTTCTCCTAAAGAAGTTGAAAACTGTTCAACCTCACAGGATACCTGTCTTATTTTCTCGCGGTGCCGGTCCCCCTGTGACTCGCACCACCAGCGGGGGAAGTCTGTGTACTTGGCACAACCTTTCCGGCTGGACTTACGAGCTCGGGAGGGGAAGTACTAAGGTCTGCCCACGTGAAACCGATGAATACCCGTATCCAACGCCGCCCCGTCCCACGCCAGACGGAAATCTCCGCGACGCGCCGCATCATCGTCATGATCGCCATGGCGCTGGGTGCTTTCGCCATCGGTACCACGGAGTTCACCTCCATGGGCCTGCTGCCGCTCATCGCGGATGATTTCGGCATTACGGAAGACACGGCGTCGGTAGTCATCTCCGTCTACGCGCTCGGCGTCGTCGTGGGCGCCCCAGTCATCGCCGCACTTACAGGCAAGCTCCCACGCCGCCGCCTCATCATCCTGCTCATCGCCTTCTTGCTCGTGGGTAACCTGCTGACAGCCCTGGCCCCGAATTACGGCGTCCTGCTGGTGGCGCGCTTCATCGCCGGTCTGCCGCATGGCGCATATTTCTCCGTAGCTAATTTGGCGGCGGCCTCGATGGCGCCGCCTGGCCGCCAAGGTTTTGCCATGTCGATGGTGGGCATGGGCCTGTCCATCGCCACCGTGATCGGCGTGCCCGCGGCCCAGGCCCTAGGCCAAGGATTGGGCTGGCATGCGGCGTACTTTTTGGTCGTGGCCATTGCGGGGCTCACGATGGTCCTGCTCTTTTTCCTCTTCCCGCACATGACGCGCATGCCGGAAACGGATATGTTCACCGAGCTCGGCGCGCTGAAAAACAGCCAGGTCCTGCTCACCGTATTCCTCGGCACTGTTGGTTTCGGTGGCATGTTTGCCGTCTACACCTACATCACGTGGACCATGACGGAGGTCGCCGGCATGGACCCGAGCCACACGTGGATTGTGCTCATGGCCTATGGCATCGGTATGACTGTCGGCAACGTCGCCGGCGGTGCGCTGGCGGACCGAAACCTGGAATTCGGCATCATCTTTGCTCTCGTCTGCATGGTCGGAGTGTCAGTGACCTTCTACTTCGTGGCGCACAACGCATGGGCGGGCACGATTGCCTTTGGCGTCTTGGCCTTCTTCGGCTCCATTCTCGTGCCTTCCTTGCAGCTGCGCCTGGTCAACGTGGCGGGGGATGCGCAGAGCCTCGCGGCGGCCTTGAACCAGTCGGCCCTCAACATCGCCAATGCGGCGGGCGCGGCCATCGGCGGTGCGGTCGTGGGCGCTGGTTATTCCTATAACTCCACCGCGCTGGCCGGCGCGGGCCTGGCGGTGGCCGGCTGTGTTACTTGGGTCGTCACCATGTGGGACAAGCGCCGCCGGGGCCCTTCCGTGAAGATTATTGAACAGAGTTAGACTGACCGGCATGAGTTTCACCATCGCCTCCGTCAACGTCAACGGCATCCGCGCGGCCTGCAAACAGCGCAATGAGAACAACCCGGGGATGAACGCGTGGTTGGATACCACGCCGGCCGATGTCGTCCTCATGCAGGAGGTGCGCGCCAACCCCGAGCAGACCCAGAAGGCCCTGGCCCCAGCTCTGGAGGCCGGATGGAACCTGGTCCAGGCCGAATCCGCCGCGAAGGGTCGTGCGGGCGTGGGCATCCTATCGAAGCATGCGCTTGGCGACGTCTCCGTGGGCTTCGGCTCCTTCGCCGAATCCGGCCGCTTCATTGCCGCCACCGTGGAAGGCGTGCGCGTGGCCTCTTTGTATCTGCCCTCCGGCGATGTGGATTCGCCGAAGCAGGATGAGAAGTACCTCTTCCTGGACGAGTTTTCTTCAGTCTTGGATGAGATGGCTGCGACCTACCCGGAGGCTGTTATCGGTGGTGACTGGAATATTTGCCACCGCGCCCAGGACTTGAAGAACAACAAGCCCAACGAGAAGAAGTCCGGCCACCTGCCGGAGGAGCGCGCTTTCATGGATCGCGTCTTTGGCTCCTTCCCGGATGCGCAGCCGCAGGAGAAGAAGGGGTTCGGGGATTGGTTCGGCGTGGTGGATTATGAGACCAAGACCGCCTGGGAAGCGGCCGCGGACCCGCAGTGGTTTGACGTCGCCAGGCGCCTGCACCCGGAGGCTGAGGGGCCCTATACCTGGTGGACCTACCGCGGCCAGGCTTTCAATAACGACGCTGGGTGGCGCATCGATTATCAAGCGGCCACGAAGTCTATGCTGGAGCGCGCGCAGCGCACGTGGGTGGAGAAGGCGCCGACGGTGGAGGAGCGCTGGTCCGATCACTCTCCTCTTCTGGTGGAGTACAAGTAGCCGAATTCAAGTAGTGGTACGATAATCCCGTCTTAACGTCCTTTTCTATTTCGCAGGAGATGCTCATGACCCGCGCAATCATCTACTTTGTCCTCGGCGCTATTCTGCTTGCCCTGGGTATCTGGTGGTGGACCATCGTCGGACCGTCCTTTGCCTTCCTTGGCCCGATCGTCCTCCAGGGCGTTGGCGGCGCGTTCATGGTGGCCGGTTTCGCCGTCATGATGGACGTCATTAGCCCGACCTCCCGCAAGATTTAACCGACGCACCGCCTCCCCGCCGGAGGCGGCAGAGTAGAGTAGTCAACCATGACTGACTCCACTTCTGCATCGAACTCCGCTTCCCGAGTCCTCTCTGGCATCCAGCCTACGGCGGACTCTTACCACCTGGGTAACTACCTCGGAGCGCTCAAGCAGTGGATTGACCTGCAAGACTCCCACGAGGCTTTTTATTTCATCCCGGACCTGCACGCCATCACGGTGGAGCAGAATCCGGAGGAGCTGCGCCACCGTACCGTGGCGGGCGCCGCGCAGCTCATCGCATTGGGTATTGACCCGGCGAAATCCACCCTCTTCGTACAATCCCACGTCCCCGCACACGCGGAGCTGACGTGGGTTTTGCAGTGCCTGACCGGATTCGGTGAGGCCTCCCGCATGACCCAGTTCAAGGACAAGTCCCTCAAGCAAGGTCAGGACCGCACATCCGTGGGCCTGTTTACCTACCCCGTCCTGATGGCCGCGGATATCCTTCTGTATTCCCCGCACTACGTGCCGGTGGGGGAGGACCAGCGCCAACACCTCGAGCTCACTCGCAACCTGGCGGAGCGCTTCAACAACAAATACGGCGAGGTCTTCCGCGTGCCAGAGGCCTTCATTCCGGAGGGCTCAGCCAAGATTTATGACCTGCAGGAGCCGACGTCCAAGATGTCGAAGTCGGGCGCAAACCCGAAGGGCATCGTGAACCTGCTCGATGCTCCTAAGACCTCCGCTAAGCGCATTAAGTCCGCGGTGACCGATGACCTCGGCGTGGTGGCCTTCGACCGCGAGAAGCAGCCCGGCGTGTCCAACCTGCTGGCTATCCAGTCTGCGCTGACCGGTGAGAGCATCCCGAACCTCGTGGACAAGTACGCGGGCCAGGGCTATGGCCACCTGAAGGTGGACACAGCAGAAGCGCTGGAGGCCTTCACCACTCCGCTGAAGGCACGCTACGACGAGCTCATGGAAGACCGCGGCGAGCTCGAGCGCATCTTGGCTCAGGGCGCCGAGCGCGCCACGGAGATCGCCTCCCCGCTCGTGGACAAGGTCTACGAGGCGGTGGGCTTCCTCCCCGCGCGCCGCGGCTGAGTTGGTTAGCATGATGAAGACTGTGTAGAGGACTCTGTAACTTATTTCTGTAATTCATAAAAAGGGGAAAGCCTGTGGCGCCAACGACTCAACCCGATGAGAAGAAGACCGATGACTACGGCATCGAGCGTGCTAATGCCGATGAGCTGGGTGCGGTAGATAAGGTCCGCGAGAAGTCCGGTTTTATCGACCACATCATGAAGATGCTGGACCGCTACGGTAGCCAAGGCGGAAACCAGTTCGCGGCCGGCATTACGTATTTCTCGGTTCTGGCTATCTTCCCCATCTTCATGCTCACGGTGGCAGCCATCGCCACAGTGTTGGCCAATCGCCCCGATCTCATGCAGCAACTGGAGGAGCAGATCGCGAACTCCGTGTCTGGCGATCTGGGGGATTCGATTACGCAGATTCTGCATACCGCGATTGAACAGCGTGGCGCGATGTACGGCATCGGTGGCCTGACTACCCTGTGGTCCGGGCTGGGCTGGATGAACAACCTGCGCATCGGCATTTCGGCGATGTGGATGCAGGATCCGACAGACGCTCCGGGCAACTTTGTGACCAAGAAGCTCAGCGATCTGCTGGGGCTCATTGGCCTGCTCGTGGCCATGGTTATCGCCTTCGGCGTGACGGCGGCGGGTTCCTCGGGCCTGACCCAGAAGATTTTCGAGTGGGTCGGCATCGAGTCCTTCCCTGGCATGGGCGCAGTGCTGGTTGTCGCCGGTATCGTCATCGGCCTTATCGCCAACTTCCTCGTCTTCTGGTGGATGGTGGCCTTCCTGCCGCGCACCAAGGTGCCCACCAAGTCGGGACTGATGGGCGCGGCCATTGGTGCGGTGCTCTTTGAGGTAATCAAGCAGCTGTCCACCGTCATCATGTCCTCCGCGGCGGGCAACCCGGCAGGCGCCGTGTTCGGCCCCGTAATCGTCCTCATGGTGGTCATGTACTTGGTCTGGCGCGTCGTCCTGTACGTCTCCGCATGGACGGCCACCACCGAGGAATCCCTCGAGCTGCTCGTGCCGCCCGTCCCAGACCAGGCTGTCATCCGCGTCCGCAACGAGATCCGCCAGGGCCCGAACCCGGGCGTGACCCTGGGCGCCGGTGCCGCCCTGGGCGCAGCCGCAGCTGGTGCCTGGGCCCTGCTGCGCCGAAAGTAGGGTGGGGATGCTATCAGCGTCTTTTGCCCCGAACCTGTACGAGCACTTCAGCCTCGATTCACGCGCGACCTCACGAGAACTGGGCGTGCAGTTGGCGGCTGCCGACGCTCACCTCGAAGGCCTCGGCTACCTCCCCGAAGCCCCAGAGCGCGAGGAGCTTGCCGTTGCCTCCCGCATTCTATGCGAGCCTTCCTCCCGCGCCAGCTATGACCAAAAGGTCGAGTCCGGCGCCCAGCTCACGTGGGCGCAGCTGGAGGATTACGCGACTACCGGCCGGTGGGGTGAGAGCGCGCACGCCCCAACGCCAACTCCGCCCCGCGATGATGCGCGGCGCGCCTCTCCCGGCAACCGCGTGCTCATGGCCGTCATTGACTACTTTCTCGCGGCCCTCGTGGTGTCCTTCATCGTCGGCTTTGGCTTTACCAACCCGGATGATAATTCGGTGTGGATCGTCAGCATCTCCAGCATCTTCACGGTGGCTTACTACATCTGTTTCGAGGTCCTCGCCGGGGCAACACCTGCGAAGATGATTGCCGGGTATACCGTGCGCGATGTGACGACCCACGAGAAGCTCACCTGGCAGCAGAGCATCAGGCGCAACTGGTGGCGCGTGGCCTCCCTCGTGCCGCTCATTGGGCCGCTGATCGCCTTTTTTGGTGCCCTCTACGTGGTGACCACGATTGGGGCCAAGAACAATCTACGCGGCCAGCACGACATCATGGCTAACGCCGAAGTAGTGAAAAAGTAGCAACCACTACGACGAGGAGCGCGACGAGCCCCGCCACCATCCAGCTAATCCAGCCCTGCGAGCCTTCGAAGGACGAAGACTCCGCAGCCACCTCCGCGGTGGCGGGCGCAGCCGGGGTGGTGGGAGCCGGGCTCGTAACCGCAGACTCCGCGGGCTCTTCCTTTCCGGCTGCGAAGTCATCTAGGTGCCCGACGCCATCGCCGGCGCGGACGTCGGAGGCTTCGTCGAGAAGCATCTGCGCCTGCTCCCAGGCGCGGAACCCATGCTCGACGGTCGTATCGAGGAGAACCGCCTGGAGGCGGCGCCCATCGCGGTCGATAGCGCCGACGAAGGTATGGTGTGCGTCCTCGGTATAGCCCGTCTTGCCGCCGATGCCATCCGGGTCGTTGAGGAACAGCCCATTGTCGTTCCACAGCTCATAGCCGGGCATGTCACCCCAGCCGGGAAACTCCACGTGCTCGGTGTCGACGATGCGCGCGAAGGTGTCGTTGGCAAAAGCCGTGCGGTAAATCAGCGAGATATCCGCCGCGGACGTCGACATGCCTGCCGCGTCCAGCCCCGAGTAGCTCGCCGCTACCGTCGAGCGCGTGCCAATCTCCTGTGCCTTCGCATTGACCTTTGCCAATGCTTCATCGTCCCCGCCAACAGCCTGCGCGAGAGCGTGCGCGGCGTCGTTGCCGGAAGCCATGAGCAAACCCTGCAAAAGCTGCTCCACGGTGTAGACCCCATCGGGGCCGAGGCCGACAGCGGAGCCCTCGATGGAGGCGTCGTCAAGCGTGGCGGTGATGCGCTGGTCGAGGGGAAGCTCCTCGATGACCACGAGCGCTAACAGTGCTTTGATGATGGAGGCCGGGCGGTAGCGCCCATTGGGATCCTTCATGGCGATGATTTCGCCGGTGTCCAGGTCACTGACCATCCACGCCGACGCCACCACGTCCTTATTGACCCGAAAACCGCGCGGAGCGGTCACGCCGCAGGCAGCGCCCTCAACAGCGGGCAGGGGAGTGGGCGCGACTTGGCCGGGGGAGAGTCGCTCGGAGGTGGTGGTTGGCTCCTCGGGAACGAGGGAGTGCGGGCAAGAGTCGGTATCCGGCGCGGTGGTGCGCGTGGGCGACGTTGACTCTTCCTCCTCTGCAAACGCCGGTGGCGTCGCGGCTAAGGCGAGGGCAGTCAGGATCGCGGGGACATGTTTCATAGCGTGCTTAATCCTAGACCCCGTCCTAGGATGAACCTCATGCATGACGCACCTCTGATTAGTCCCGAAAACAAAGACTCCGGCGCCGAGATTTTCGCCGGCCTGCCCAAGGTGACGCTCTTCGCGCCGCTGCCCACGGATGCTTCGACCCCGGACGAGCTCCGCGCGGCCACGCACGCTGTTGTACAAGCGCTTGCCGACGACCACGTGGTCTACGCCGAGCTCCGGCTGAGCCCCGGCGCCTTCCCCTTCGACGCGGCCGAGGCCCTCGCCGCCGCGCAGGAAGGGTTGGATGTTCCTGGAATCGATGCTCGGCTTATCGTCGAGGGCGATGCCAGCGAGGCCGCGGTGGGCGTGGCGCTGACCGAGCTGTCTGCGGCTGAGAAGCTCCGCGCGGACTTCATCCCGTGGGAGCGCGATGTCGATTCTTATGAGGATGCCGTGGCTGCAGTGCAGGCGGGTGCGACGCGCCTTGTTCATGCCACTGATCTTGTCGATGACTTCAGCGCGGATCTCGACGGCGTCCGCCCAGGCAAGGCATCCGCGTGGGTGCGGGATCGCCGCATCGCGCTGACCTTCGCGCCGCTGGAGGAGCTGCCCGCAGAGGAGTTGGCTGATCACCCTCTGCCGCTGCTGCAGCAGCTCGGCTTTACCTGCACGGTGGCGGGGGAGAAGCTCAGCGACGTCTTCTTGGCCCTGAGCGAGACCTTTGGCTATGGGCTGGAGGAGTTCTTCGACCTCACCATCAAGGCGATTGAGAACTCTTTTGCCAGCGAAGAGGACCGCCAGCGCCTCATCGAGCAGAAGATTCTGCCCGCGTACGAGGAGCTGGCGGATCCGGAATTCGCGGAGGACGCTTCCGAGACAGAAGAAGAAGCGGAAGAAGAGACTGAGTCCTCCGACTAGAAACTAAAAGCGGGAGAAGCGCTTCGTCAGCATCTCCTCTAGGCCCTTCCAGGACTCCGCGTGCTCGGTGTAGGGCTTGGAGGGAACGTAGCCTGCGTGCTCGGTGGAGCCGAGCATGTAGCCCAGGTAGTCCTGGAATCGCGGGTTCTGCAGCATGTAGGAGTTGATGGAGTCATCCCCGGACCAGTCGGCGGCATCAGCGCAGACCTCGTAGCAGCGACCCATCTGATCCGTATCGACCGCCTCCGGGCCCTTTTCAATGTCACGCACGATGCCGTTGAAGTTGTACTGGTTATCCGGGTGGACCGTGACTTCCAGCTCACCAGCGTTCGCCGCGGCAACGACCTCTTCCCAGGTGGAGACCTTGGCCAAGTCGTGGTCGTCATTTTCCATGATCCAGCGCACGAGCACCTTGGAGCTGGGGAAGGTGAAGATCTCGCCCCACTTGCCCAGGAACACTGGCTTGCCGTCGAGGTAGGTGCGCAGGGTGTAGACAGTCCTTTGGTCGGCGGTGATCTTTACCGGGTCGATGCCTGCGGCTGCCCACGGGGAGCTGTCATAAGGATCTGCCGATTGTGCGGCGGCCTTGCGCTCTTCTTCGGCCTTTTTGCGTGCTTCCTCCGCCGCTTCGGTGGCGGAGGAAATGCGGGTGGCGGCGCTCGTGGTTGCATCCTGGGTGAAATCAGAAGAAGGAACGACCTTGACCACCTTGTCGAGGTCTTCGATCACTGCGCGCCAGTTGCTGTGGATAACGCGGCCCACGCCGGACCACTCGCTCATGCCCTGGTCGCCGGCGTAGTGATCGGCACCGCGGGCAGGGTTGCGCAGGATGGAGTGCGAAGCGAAAAAGATGACGGTGTGCTCGGCGCCGCTGACCTCTGCCAGCGAGTGCGCAATCTCCAAGCAACGCGCGACCGTGGAGACGTTCTCGTGGCTCGGGCGGCCGGCGAGGTACTTCGGCATGCCGACGAGATCGTACACGTGCTTCTTTTCAGGAACCACGCGGTCTGCCGCTTGGGAGTTGAACACTTCCCACTTGGGGTGATCGAGCAAGTCATGCTTCGTCCCCGACTCAAGGAAGCACAGCATTTCGGCTTCCGTTTTAAAGAGCAGGACAGACTCGTCATCACCGAGAAAGGCCTGCCACTCGGAGCCGTTCTGGCGCCACTTTGGCGCCCATAGGGTATAAAAATCGCCCTCGGAAAGGGAGAGTTGGATAGGGACAATAGCGCGGGTGTTCATGGGGAAACAGTCTACCCTGTGGGCCTCCAGAAGCCTTTGAAAGCCATCCCCATGTTGTTGGTGCGCAATGGATTGGTTTGCACGGGGCTTCCGGCCTCCACCATCTGCCCGTCGCCGGAGTACATCGCCACGTGCCCATCCCACACGATGAGGTCACCGGGCTGCAGCTCCTCCGCGCTGACCTGTCGGCCCACGGTCTGGCTTTCAGCGGTGCGCGGTAGCTCCACGCCGGCCTGGCGCCAGGCCCATTGGGTGAGTCCTGAGCAATCGAAACTACCGTTGCCGGTTCCGCCCCAGCCATAAGGAGTCCCCACCTGGGATAGCGCTGCTTGTGCTGCGGCCTGTCCCTGCGTGGTTGCCGCGTTCTCCGCCGCCGGGGCGACAAGCGCGTGGCGCGCCGTGTTTTCTTCTTGGGGGCCACGCACCGAAGGCTGGACCGCGCGCTGGCCGATGGGAACGAGGGGAGCCGCCGCCTGCAGAAGTTCGCCGGCTAAGTGCTTCAAGCGCTGAAGTGCCTTGCCAACGTACTCCATAGCGAGAGCCTGCAAAGCTGAGCGCGCCGCGGCCTGTGCCGCCGGGTTCGGAATGAGCAGCCCCAGAGCTATAGGTAAACCGCGCTGGAGTAGCTCCAAGCCCAATCCGATGAGATCCCTGACGGCCGCTGAAATCAGCCCGCGCGCGGAATCCAGAGCGGAGCGGGCCGTGGAGAGATCCTCAGTGGCTTGGCGGGCGGTGTCCAACAGCGCTCGCGGATCACCGTGCGCTATCTCCGCGAGGGGTCCCGCGGCAGTGAGATCGGGCACAGTGGGCAGGGAGACGTCGGGAAGCTGCGCCGGCTGCATCCGCGCAATCTGAGCTATCGCTGATTCCAACATCACAGACCTCCACACGCGCTCGCGAGGGCACTATCGGTCTCCTCGGCTTCCCGCGCCATGCGGAAGCTGGACTCTGCCACCGCCCCGGCATCGGCTCTGACCTGGGCAAGGCGTGCTGTGAGATTCTCCATGGCGGCGTTGAACGCACTGCTAAAGCCGTCCACGACCGGCTCTATCGGTAGCTCGGGAGAAGGAGCGGGAGAGGCCTGAGAGACAGTGGCAAGTTCGTGGGCTAAGCGGCGAGTGTGTTCAGTATCAATGGTGAAAGTATCGAAGCTAGTCATGCCTTATTAGACTTCACCGCCCGCTGATCGGTTCCCGACCAATTCTTATACAGTGAAGGACATGGATATCCACGTAGTAGACCACCCCCTCGCCACGTCCCGGCTGACCCTCATGCGCGATGCCCGCAGCGACAACGCCGCCTTCCGCGCTGCCTTGCGAGATCTGGGCACCATGCTTGTTTATGAGGCGGCGCGCGACCTGCCCGTTGAACACTTTGAGTGCGTCACACCCGTCGCCACGGCCGACGGTACTCGCCTGCAGGATCCGCCGATCATCGTGCCCATTATCCGCGCTGGCCTGGGCATGATTGATCCGGCACTGTCCATGATCCCGGATGCCCAGGTGGGCTTCATTGGCATGGCGCGCGATGAAGAAACCCACGAGCCGGTGCCTTACCTGGAAGCCCTGCCGGAGGATCTCAGCGGTCGGAGTGTCTTCGTGGTTGATCCAATGCTGGCCACGGGTGGTTCCCTCCTGCACTCCCTGAAGCTCCTGGCAGATCGCGGCGCTACCGACATCACGGCAATCTGCATGGTCTCCGCGCAGCCGGGCGTTGATGCGCTGGCCAACTCGGGGCTGCCAGTCCGCTTGGTCACCGCAGCGATTGATCCCTCCCTCAACGAGGACGCCTACATCGTCCCGGGCCTTGGCGATGCCGGCGATCGCCTTTACGGTCCCCGCAATATCGACCTGTAGCGAAACCGTCGGACAGGGCAGACCGCTCAGTATATCTGGCGCGTGACCTGCCCGACTAACTGAACCGCATGGTCTAGTTGTAGACTCTTCCCAGTAGGAAACCACGGAGGAGGAAGCAGTGATCTCGGACTACGTCAGTGAGTGGTTCAGCAACCACCGCGCGGAGGTCATCGCGTGGCGCCGCCATATCCACCGCCACCCGGAGACCTCCAATAACGAGGTGGAAACCACCCGCTTCCTGTCCCGCACCCTGCGCGAGTACGGTTTGGAGCCGCAGCTTTTCCCCGAAACCGGCCTCATGGTGGACATCGGTCCCGATACGGAACTCGGGCGCCTGGCCTTCCGCGCCGACATCGACGCGCTTCCTGTCACCGAGGTCACCGGCCTCGAATACACCTCCGAGGTGCCCGGCGTCATGCATGCGTGTGGGCACGACATGCACACCACCATCGCCCTTGCTACGGCCTGCGCCTTGGCGGACCTCAACCGCGAGCACCCACTGGACTTCGGCGTCCGCGTCATCTTCCAGCCCGCTGAAGAGGTGTGGGTGGGCGGTGCCACCGACGTTATCGAGTGGGGCGCGCTCGAAGGTGTGAACTCCATCTTCGCCGTCCACGTGGAACCGAAGCTGCGCGTCGGGCGCATCGGCGTCCGCGCCGGGGCGATCACCTCGGCCACCGATGTCGTGGAAATCAACGTCTCCGGCCCGGGCGGGCACACCTCGCGCCCGCATTTGTCGGCGGACGTCGTCTATGCGCTGGGCAAGCTGCTGACGGACCTGCCGGGCTTGCTCTCGCGCCGCGTCGATCCGCGCACCGGCACCGTTTTGGTGTTTGGCCAGGTGAATTCGGGTTATGCCCCGAACGCGATTCCCGAGACCGGCTCTGTGTCCGGCACGATGCGCACGGCGGACATTGGCATTTGGCGCGACATGCAGCAGCTCTTCTCCGAGCTCGTCGAGCAGGTGCTAGCGCCCTTGGGGGTCGAGCACGAGTTGGTCTATCACCGTGGGGTTCCGCCCGTGCTTAACGACGACGTCTCCACCGCCCTCCTCGCCAGCGCTGCCCAGGCCATCGACCCGCAAGCCGTGGTTCAGGCCCCGCAGTCCTCGGGCGGCGAAGACTTCTCGTGGTACCTAGAGAAGGTCCCCGGCTCCATGGCTCGTTTGGGCTGCTGGTCTGGTGAAGGAGAGCAGCACGATCTCCACATGGGGGATTTGGCGCCTGATGAGCGGGCTATCGGCGTGGGTGTCAAACTCTTTGGTTCCGTAGCAGAACAGTTCGCCAACGTGGAGGATTAAGCGCCTAAGCACTACACTGTGACAAGGATTTCCCAGAGTTCTTATAGGCAGAATTTTAAAAAAGGAGCGACAGTGTCACAGGAAGCCCCCCGCATCGTAATTATCGGCGGTGGCCCCGCAGGCTACGAGGCTGCGACCGCCGGCGCCAAGTACGGCGCGCACATTACGTTGGTTGAGGAACAGGGCCCGGGTGGCTCCTCCGTTCTCTTGGACTGCGTGCCCTCGAAGTCTTTCATCGCTGGCGCCAACATTCGCACCGACTTCCGCCGCGCGGATGATATGGGCCTGAACCACCAGCTCGGCTCGCTGCAGCTGAGCCTGGAGGCCCTCAACGGCCGCGTGCAGGCGCTGGCTGCTAACCAGTCCCGTGACGTCCGTGCGGGCCTAGAGAAGATCGGCGTCAAGGTCATCGATGGGCGCGCTGCCTTCTCCGAGGATCAGCACGGTGTGAAGGGGGCAGCGCACAAGATCGACGTCACCCACAAGGATGGCACCACTGAGATCCTCGACGCGGACCTCGTCCTCGTTGCTACCGGTGCCACCCCGCGCATCCTGCCGGGCGCGCAGCCGGACGGCGAGCGCATCCTCACCTGGCAGCAGGTCTATGACCTCAAGGAGGAGCCGGAGCACCTCATCGTGGTGGGCTCCGGTGTGACCGGTGCGGAGTTCGTTTCTGCTTTCGCGGAGATGGGAGTGCGCGTGACCATGGTGGCGTCCCGCGACCGCATTCTGCCGCACGATGACGCCGACGCTGCCGACGTCCTCGAGACCGTCTTGGCTGAGCGCGGCGTGGAGCTGGAGAAGAACTGCCGCGTGGAGACCGTCTCCCGCACAGAAGACGGCAACGTCGTGGTCAAGACTCAGGATGGCCGCGAGATCCACGGTTCCCACGTCATCATGTCCATTGGTTCCATCCCGAACACCAAAAACCTCGGCTTGGAGCACGTTGGTGTGGCCACCACGCCGTCCGGCCACATTGAGGTTGACCGTGTCTCCCGCACCAACGTCGCCGGCATCTATGCCGCCGGTGATTGCTCCGATCTGTTCCCGCTGGCTTCCGTTGCGGCAATGCAGGGCCGCATCGCCATGTACCACTCCCTGGGTGAGGGTGTGTCCCCGCTGCGCTTGAAGACCGTGGCAACCGCCGTGTTTACCCGCCCAGAGATCGCTGCCGTGGGCTTCACCCAGGCAGAGATTGAGGCCGGTGAGGTCGCTGCCCGCACCGTCATGATGCCGCTGAACACCAACCCACGTGCCAAGATGCGCTCCCTGCAGCATGGCTTCGTTAAGCTCTTCTGCCGCGCTACCTCCGGCCGTGTCATCGGCGGCGTCATCGTCGCTCCGACTGCGTCCGAGCTCATCCTGCCCATCGCCGTGGCGGTGACCAACCAGCTCACGGTGAACCAGCTGGCGGATTCCTTCGCGGTCTACCCGTCGCTGTCTGGCACGATCACGGAGGCGGCCCGCCGCCTTGTCGCCCACGACGACCTTGAATAGCGACCGCGAGTAAATCAGACCCGGCTCTGGTTTAGCTTCGGCTCGGATTTATAAGCCCAGTGTGCTCACGGCATGCTGGGCTTCTTCCATGGTGAACTTCTCGCCGTACTCGCTGGTGAGCTGATCGAGCAGCGCCGGGCCGGACATCGGCATCATCTCCTGGTAGTTTTCCGCTGCCTCGACGGCTTCGGCCATCCAATCAGCATTTACCGTGTCCACGGCGTACTGTGCCTGTTCCGGTGTGAACCTCTCTCCGTACTCGGACGTCAGCTGGTCATAGAGCTTGGCCTTGGAAAAAGCGGCGAAGTCCACGTAGTGTTCGGCGGACTCGAGAGCCTCGGCATTCCAATCCACATCGAGCTGATCCATGGCGTACTGCGCCGCCTCCGGGGAGAATTGCGAGCCGTATTCGCTCGTGAGCTGGTCATAGAGCTTAGCCTCAGAGAAGGCAGAAAAGTCCACATAGCGCTTCGCCGCGCGCAGAGCATTCTTGTGCTCTGTGGGCACGGCGTTGTCATCGCTGCCGGTATCGCCTGCGGCGGATTCCACGTCAGCTGCGGCGTTGTTGATATCGACGGCCGTGATGCTTGTGCTTGGCTCCGATGCTGCGGTGTTGGTCGGGTCATCGCCGTCAGAACCCGCATTGAGGGCGGCGCTGCCGAGCACCAATACCGCGATTGCACCCGCGCCCCACTTGAGGCAGCCGCCTTTCTTCTTTTTCTTCGGCGCTGCCTGCTCTGGGGTTGGCTCCGGGGAGAACTGGGGAGCTGCATAAGGGTTGGACATGAGAGAACCTCCTGCATAGGTGAGTGAAGAGAACTCGGCGTGGTGCCGAACACGTCCTATAGTGGCAAGCCCACCGGACATCGCCGCAAGAGATTCGAAAGCCTAGGCGAAAATGAGAGAACTACGAGGTGGCGTATGCCGTCACCGGCGTGGCATTGAGGTCGAGGCTGACGGGCCGGCCTGCCTGCGGGAAGGCGCGCTGCGGGCACGCCGGGCGCGGGCAGGCGGCGCAGCCGGGGCCGATGGGGGTCGCCTCGGAAGGGGAGAGGTTGAGCGCGTCCGCGTAGACCACGCGATCCGCTTGTGCGATATCGCAGCCTAAACCCACGACGAATTCCTTGCGCGGCGTGCCCCAAGCCTGAGCTTGTCCTTGGACGAAGCGCGCGATCCATAAGTAGGTGTGGTCATCGGGCATCGAGGCCACCTGGCGCGTGATGCGGTTGGGCGTTTCAAACGCGCGGTGCACCACCCACAATGGGCAGGAGCCGCCGCTGCGGGCGAAGTGGAAAGCGGTGGAGGACTGGCGCTTGGAGATATTGCCCGCGCGGTCGGTGCGGATGAAGGAGAAGGGAACACCTTGGTGGCCGGGTCGCTGTAACGTCGCCAAGCGCTGCGCGGTGGTTTCGAAACCAGTGCCAAAGGCCGTCGCGATGACGTCGATGTCATAGCGCGTTTCCTCTGCGGTGGCGAGGAACTGGGTATAAGGCATGGTCACGGCGGCGGCAAAATACTGCGCGAGGCCCAGAGTGCCAATGGTCTGCGCTTCCTCGCCCGGCAATTCTGCGACGAGTTCCCCGCAGTGCTCCGAGTAGGCCAGCAGGCAGTACTGGAGCGCCATCTCAAAAACCAGCTGGGATTCCGTAAGGCCCGCGCGCAGGTGCAGCTCCCGGTTGTGGAAGGTGCGTCGGCGCGGGGACGAGGAGGAAAATCGCGTCGTAACACCGAACTCGTCTTGCAGGACGGAAGCCAAGCGCCCGCGGCGCAGAACTCGGTCCCCGAGCGAATCGGAAAGCTCCTCGGCGGCGATGTCGAGACTGTGGACGTAGTTGTGCGCGTCGTAAAAGAAGTCGCGGACCGCTTCGAAGGGGCCGGGTTCGGCGGGGGTGTGCGCGGCGGCGTCGACAAGCCGGGGCAGAAGTTCGGGGAAGCGCCCGCTGAGGTCAGTAAGGGTGGCTTCGGAGGCTTCAGGGAAGAGTTGGCGCAGCTCGGCGAGCGCACGCAGGTCACGGTCCCCAGCGAAGTAGGTGGCATCAATGCCGAAGCGTTGGGTCAGCTGCATGAGGACGGTGACGGTGAGCGGGCGCTGGTCATTTTCCAACTGATTGAGATAGCTGGTGGATAGCCCCAGCTGCTTCGCCATGGCGGCTTGCGTGAGGTGGCGTTCCTTGCGTAATGCGTGGATTCTCGCCCCCGCGTAGTGCTTGGTCACCGTCTGTTTCCTCCTAAAAAGCCTTCCTGCCTGGGGATTCCACAAGTTTTGCAAGTAACGCAAATCCCTGCAACAGATAGTCACAGTTTACACATGTGGCAGGGCGCACGGGCTGGGGTTAGTGTGATGCCTATCGCAATCGTTGTTCTTGTCTAGGAGGAGAACCCCTTTGATTAACCACGAAGTACGTACCCACAAGTCAGCCGAGAACTTCCCCATCGAAGAGCACCTCGCCTACAAGATCGCCAAGGTAGCCGCCGATCCCGTCGAGGTTCCGGCCGAGACCACCGAGATGATCATCAACCGCATCATCGATAACGCTTCCGTGGCCGTCGCTTCCGCAACGCGCCGCCCGGTGACCTCCGCCCGCGTCATCGCGCAGGCCCACCCGGCTCAAGAAGGCGGCGCCACCATCTTCGGCGTTGACGGCACCTACTCCGCCGAGTGGGCAGCCCTGGCCAACGGCACTGCCGTGCGCGAGCTGGACTACCATGACACTTTCCTCGCCGCCGATTACTCCCACCCGGGCGATAACATCCCGCCAATCCTGGCCGTGGCACAGCACAAGGGGCTGACCGGCAAGGAACTCATCCGCGGTATCGCCACCGGCTATGAAATCCAGGTCAACCTGGTTAAGGGCATCTGCCTCCACGAGTGGAAGATCGACCACGTGGCGCACCTCGGCCCCTCCGTCGCCGCGGGCCTCGGCACCATGCTGAACCTCGACGTCGAGACCATCTACCAGGCCATCGGCCAGGCGCTACACACCACCACCGCTACCCGCCAGTCCCGCAAGGGCCTGATTTCCTCCTGGAAGGCCTACGCCCCAGCCTTCGCGGGCAAGATGGCCATCGAGGCAGTGGACCGCTCCATGCGCGGCGAGGGTGCCCCGGCCCCGATTTGGGAAGGCGAGGATGGCTTCATCGCCTGGATGCTGCACTCCCCGGAGCGCACCTACACCGTCCCCCTTCCGGCGGAGGGTGAGGAAAAGCGCGCCATCCTAGACACCTACACCAAGGAGCACTCCGCGGAGTACCAGGCGCAGGCTCCGATCGATATGGCCTTTGCGCTTAAGAAGACCCTCGCGGAGAAGGGCCTGAAGACGGAGGACATCGAGTCCATCGTCCTGCACACCTCGCACCACACCCACTACGTCATCGGCACCGGCGCTAACGACCCGCAGAAGATGGATCCGAACGCCTCCCGCGAGACCCTGGATCACTCCATCATGTACATTTTCGCCGTGGCCCTCCAAGACGGCGAGTGGGACTACGAGACCTCCTACTCTGACGAGCGCAAGCACCGTCAGGACACCATCGACCTGTGGCACAAGATTTCCACCGTCGAGGACCCGGAGTGGACCCGCCGCTACCACTCCAACGACCTGGATGAGAAGGCTTTCGGCGGCAAGGCCGTCATCACCTTCAAGGACGGCACCGTCATTGAGGATGAGCGCGCGGTGGCCGACGCCCACCCGCTCGGCGCCCGCCCCTTCGGCCGCGAGGAGTACATCAACAAGTTCAAGAAGCTCGCCGCCCGCAAGGTCTCGGAGGGGGAGCAGGAGCGTTTCCTCGCTGCCGCGCAGAACCTGGAGAACCTCACCGACCTGAACGAACTCAACGTTCGCCTCACCGACGAGGCTATCGCCACCGCACCCGAGACTCCGAAGGGACTGTTCTAAATGGCTGGCCTATTTGGCTCCACTATCAGCAATGCCGACAAGCGCAAGAGCTTCCGCGAGGCGCTGAACGCACCGGAAATCACCACGCTGCCGGGCGCTTTCAATCCTTTGACCGCGCGGCTCATCCAGGACATCGGCGGCTTCGGCGGCGTCTACGTCTCCGGCGCGGTGCTGGCCAATGACTTGGGCCTGCCGGATATTGGCCTGACCACGCTCACGGAGGTAGCGCAGCGCGCCGGGCACATCGCCCGCGCCACGGACCTGCCGGTGCTTGTCGACGCCGACACCGGCTTCGGCGAACCGATGTCCGCCGCCCGTACCGTCGCCGCGCTGGAGGACGCCGGTCTAGCCGGCTGCCACCTGGAGGACCAGGTCAATCCGAAGCGCTGCGGCCACCTCGACGGCAAGGAAGTGGTGCCGACGGATCTCATGGTTCGCCGCATTACCGCCGCCGTCAACGAGCGCCGCGATGAGAACTTCATCATCTGTGCGCGTACCGATGCCGCCGGCATCCATGGCATCGATGAGGCCATCGAGCGCGCCAAGGCCTACGCCGATGCCGGCGCGGACCTCATCTTCACCGAGGCCCTCTACTCGCCGGAGGACTTCGAAAAGTTCCGCGCCGCCGTGGACACCCCGCTGCTGGCCAACATGACGGAGTTCGGCAAGACCGAGCTGTTATCCGCCAAGCGCATCGAAGACTTGGGTTATAACGCCGTCATCTGGCCGGTATCCACCCTGCGCGTGGCCATGGGTGCTACCGAAGAGTTCCTCCGCGACATGCAGGAAACCGGCCTGCAATCCGAGGAATGGCTCGACCGCATGCAGCACCGCTCCCGCCTGTATGAGCTGGTGCGCTACGACGAGTACAACGCCTTCGACCAGAGCGTGTTCACCTACTCCAAGGACAGCTACAAGCCCACCTTTGACTAAACCCACCTCCCAGAACTCACACCAACCCGCACTTAAGGAGAAACACCATGTCTGAAACCCCAGAGATCCGCAAGGGCCTGTACGGCGTTGTCGTCGACGAGACCGCCGTGTCCAAGGTTGTCCCGGAGACCAACTCCCTGACCTACCGCGGCTACCCGGTTCAGGAGCTGGCCCGCTACTGCTCCTTCGAGGAAGTTGCTTACCTGCTGTGGAACGGCGAGCTGCCGACCCAGGATGAGCTGGTCCGCTTCTCCGCTCGTGAGAAGGCGCTGCGCCACCTGGACCGCCACCTCATCGACCTGATCACCTCCATGCCGAAGTCCTGCCACCCGATGGACGTTCTGCGCACCGCAGTCTCCTTCATCGGTTCCCAGGACCCGGAGGAGTACACCAAGGATTCCGAGCACATCCGCCGCACCGCCCTGGAGCTCATGGCGAAGCTGCCGACCATCGTCGCGCTCGACATCCGCCGTCGCCGCGGTGAGGGCTACATCGAGCCTTCCCGCAAGAAGGGCTTTGCGGAGAACTTCCTGTGGATGGTCTTTGGCGAAGAGGAAGGCTCGCCGGCCCTGTCGCGCTCCGATATCGAGGCCTTTGATAAGTCCCTCATCCTCTACGCCGAGCACTCCTTCAATGCCTCCACCTTCGCTGCCCGCGTGGTGACCTCCACGATGTCCGATACCTACTCCGCGGTTACCGCAGCTATCGGCGCCCTGAAGGGCCCGCTGCACGGTGGCGCTAACGAGGCCGTGATGAAGAACTTCCTGGAGGTCGGTGACTCGGCCAAGGCGGAGGAGTGGACCCTGAACAAGCTCAAGAACAAGGAGCTCGTCATGGGCTTCGGCCACCGCGTCTACAAGAACGGTGACTCCCGTGTGCCGACCATGGAGGCCGCCTTCCGCGAGCTGGCCAAGGACCACGGCCAGGAGCAGTGGGTGGAGATGTACGAAAACATGGCGAAGACCATGTACGAGAACACCTCCATTAAGATTCAGCCGAACCTGGACTTCCCGGCTGGCCCTGCGTACCACATCCTGGGCTTCGACATCGAGTTCTTCACCCCGATCTTCGTGATGGCCCGCATCACCGGCTGGACCGCACACATCGTGGAGCAGAACGAGAACAACTCCCTCATCCGCCCGCTGTCTGCCTACAACGGCAAGGAGCAGCGCTCCGTTCCGCCGAAGCAGATCTAAGAGAAGCGGAACTAATCAGAGCACAACCAGCGCACGAAACTTTCTTCCTGTGCGCTGGTTTCTTCTTTGTCCGACTTATGTGCAGCGTGTGGATTTCTGTTGACCTATATGTCGATTCTCGCCCGCGTTGTCGCCTCGGACACTATCCTTGTCTTCGTATTGTTCCTATCTGAAAGGATCACTCCTAGTGCCTGATACCGCCCACAAGTCCTTCTCTAAGATCTTGGTGGCCAACCGCGGTGAGATTGCCGTGCGTGCCTTCCGCGCCGCCTTTGAGGTCGGTTCCAAGACCGTTGCAATTTATCCCAAGGAAGACCGCAACTCCTTCCACCGTGCCTTCGCGGACGAGGCCGTGCGTATTGGTACTGAGGGTCAGCCGGTTAAGGCTTATCTCGATATCGATGAGGTGATTCGCGCCGCCAAGAAGTCCGGTGCGGACGCCATTTACCCGGGTTATGGCTTCCTTTCGGAGCGTGCTGATTTGGCCCGCGCGTGCCGCGACAACGGCATTAAATTCATCGGCCCCACCGCCGAGACCTTGGACCTGACCGGTGACAAGGCCGCTGCAGTGGCCGCAGCCGAGGAAGCAGGGCTGCCGACTCTGAAGGACTCGAAGCCCTCGACGGACGTCGACGAACTGGCGGAATACGCCAAGGACTTTGAGTTCCCAGTCTTCGTGAAGGCCGTGGCCGGCGGCGGTGGCCGCGGCATGCGCTTCATCGAGAACGAGGCCGAGCTGAAGACCAAGTGCGCTGAGGCATCCCGCGAGGCAGAGGCCGCCTTCGGTGACGGCCACGTCTACCTTGAGACCGCGGTGATTCGCCCGCAGCACATCGAGGTGCAGATTCTGGCTGACTCCCAGGGCAACGTCATGCACCTGTACGAGCGCGACTGCTCCGTGCAGCGCCGTCACCAGAAGGTCGTGGAGATCGCCCCGGCGCCGACGCTGGACCCGGAGCTGCGTGACCGCATCTGTGCGGATGCCGTGAAATTCTGCGAGCACATCAACTACGAGGGCGCCGGTACCGTCGAGTTCCTCGTGGATGAGAAGGGCAACCACGTCTTCATCGAGATGAACCCGCGCGTGCAGGTCGAGCACACCGTGACCGAGGAGGTCACGGGCGTGGATATCGTGAAGTCCCAAATGCAGATTGCCGCGGGCCTCTCCCTGGAGGAACTGGGCCTGAAGCAGGAGGATATCCACATCACCGGCGCGGCGCTGCAGTGCCGTATCACCACTGAGGACCCCTCTAACGGCTTCCGCCCGGATACCGGCACGCTGACCCAGTACCGCTCGCCGGGTGGTGCGGGCGTGCGTCTCGACGGTGCGACGGCCGTCGGTGCGGAGATTTCCCCGAACTTCGACTCCCTGCTGGTGAAGATGACCTGCCGCGGTGTCAACTTTGAACAAGCCGTGGCCCGTGCGCAGCGCGCGCTCAATGAGTTCACCGTGGCCGGCGTGGCCACCAACATCGGCTTCCTGCGTGCCCTGCTGCGCGAGCCGGACTTCGTTAACACCCGCGTGGACACCAGCTTCATTCCGGAGCACCCGGACCTGCTGAAGGCCCCGCCGGCTGTGGATGAATCTGGCCGCATCATCGACTACATCGCTGACGTGACCGTCAACAAGCCGAACGGTGAGCGCCCGACCACCCTGCGCCCCTTCGATAAGCTGCCGGATCTGGACTTTAACTCCGAGCTGCCGCGCGGTTCCCGCGACGACTTGCTGGAGCTGGGCCCGAAGAAGTGGGCGGAGAAGATCCGCAAGCAGGACGCTCTGGCGGTCACCGATACCACTTTCCGCGATGCTCACCAGTCCCTGCTGGCCACCCGCGTACGCGGCACTGCTCTGGTCACCGCGGCGGAAGCCGTGGCCCGCATGACCCCTGAGCTCTATTCCGTGGAGGCATGGGGTGGCGCCACCTACGACGTGGCCATGCGCTTCCTCAAGGAGGACCCCTGGGTCCGCCTGGATCTGCTGCGTGAGGCCATGCCGAACCAGAACATCCAGATGCTGCTGCGCGGCCGCAACACCGTGGGCTACTCGCCGTACTCCAACGATGTGTGCACCGGCTTCGTGCAGGAGGCTGCCAAGTCCGGCGTGGATGTCTTCCGCATCTTTGATGCGCTGAACGACGTCACCCAGATGCGCCCGGCTATCGACGCCGTCCTGGAGACCAACACCACCGTGGCCGAGGTTGCCATGGCCTACTCCGGTGACATGTGCTCTCCGGATGAGAAGCTCTACACGCTGGATTACTACCTCAAGCTGGCCGAAGAGATTGTCAACACCGGCGCCCACGTCCTGGCCATTAAGGACATGGCGGGCCTGCTGCGTCCGGAGTCCGCATCCAAGCTGGTTATGGCTCTGCGCAAGGAGTTCGACCTGCCGGTTCACGTGCACACGCACGACACCGCCGGTGGCCAGTTGGCTACCTACTACGCGGCAGCGCTTTCTGGTGCCGACATCGTCGACGGCGCCTCCGCACCGCTGGCGGGAACCACCTCTCAGCCTTCGCTGTCCGCCATCATCGCGGCGTTCTCCAACTCCTCGCGTGATACCGGTATCTCCCTCAAGGCAGTCTCCGACCTGGAGCCGTACTGGGAGGCAGTGCGCCAGCTCTACCACCCGTTCGAAAAGGGCATTCCGGGACCGACCGGCCGCGTGTACCGCCACGAGATTCCAGGTGGCCAGCTGTCCAACCTGCGCGCGCAGGCTACCGCCCTGGGCTTGGAGGACCGCTTCGAGATCATCGAGGACACCTACGCTGCGGTGAATGAGATGCTCGGCCGCCCGACCAAGGTGACCCCGTCCTCCAAGGTGGTCGGTGACCTCGCCCTGCACCTTGTGGGCGCTGGCGTAGACCCGGCTGACTTCGAGGCCAACCCCACCAAGTACGACATCCCGGATTCCGTCATCGCCTTCCTGCGCGGTGAGCTCGGTACGCCTCCGGGTGGTTGGCCGCCGCTGCGCGACAAGGTTCTGGAAGGCCGTGCGCCTGGCGACGTCACCGTCAAGCCCGTCCCCGAAGAGGAGAAGGCACACCTGACTTCGGATGATTCCACTGAGCGCCGCGCTTCCCTCAACCGTCTGCTCTTCCCGAAGCAGTTCGAGGAGTTCAACGAGTTCCGCCGCACCTACGGCAACACCGAGGCACTGACGGACACCGTCTTCTTCTACGGTCTGGAAGAAGGTAAGGACTACATTGTTCACCACTTCCCGGAGGGCTCCAACGACCGTGCAGATCTCAAGCCCATTACCTTGCGTCTTGACGCGATGGGCGAGCCGGACGAGAAGGGCATCCGCAACGTCGTGCTCAACGTCAACGGCCAGATCCGCCCGCTCAAGGTGCGCGACAACAACGTCGAGTCCACCGTCGCCACCGTGGAGAAGGCTGACCCGTCTAACGAGGGCCACGTGGCCGCACCCTTTGCCGGCGTGGTGAACCCGACCGCCAAGCCTGGCGACGAGGTCAAGGCCGGCGACCAGATCGCCGTCATCGAGGCCATGAAGATGGAAGCCTCCATCTCCGCCACCAAGGATGGCACCATCGAGCGCGTCGCCATTGGCGCCGCCACCAAGGTTGAGGGCGGCGACCTCATCGCCGTTATCAACTAAAAGTCGACTTAGGTCGTGGATGGGTGAGCAGCGTCATTCTTGGCGCTGCTCACCGGTGGTTTCTGCGGTGGGGTGGGATTTTTCCGCACTGCATTGGCCTAAGTCAGGAGGGTGTCTCGCAAAAGGCATCTGGTAGAAGGCATCTTTGGGTCTAAAAACGCCATCT